>NZ_VWNC01000002.1:0-232500 GCF_013387455.1 Mariprofundus sp. NF | reverse complement strand
CTATCCTTTAAAGAAAGCGTAATAGCTCACTGGTCGAGTCGGTCTGCGCGGAAGATATAACGGGGCTAAACATACCACCGAAGCTACGGGTGCATTTATGCACGGTAGGAGAGCGTTCTGTAAGCCTGCGAAGCCATACTGTAAGGAGTGGTGGAGGTATCAGAAGTGAGAATGTTGGCATAAGTAGCGATAAAACGGGTGAAAAACCCGTTCACCGAAAACCCAAGGATTCCTGCACCATGCTAATCAGGGCAGGGTTAGTCGGCCCCTAAGGCGAGGCAGAAATGCGTAGTCGATGGGAAACAGGTTAATATTCCTGTACCGACTTTAGATGCGATGGGGGGACGGAGAAAGGTAGCTGATCCGGGCGTTTGGTTGTCCCGGTACAAGCATGTAGGCGGAGAGATTTGGTAAATCCGGTCTCTTTCTAACGCTGAGGTGTGATGTCGTGCTCTTACTTAGGTTCGAGCGAAGTCAGTGATCCTATGCTTCCAAGAAAATCCTCTAAGCTTCAGTCTAAAGTTGACCGTACCGTAAACCGACACAGGTGGGTGAGGCGAGAAGCCTAAGGTGCTTGAGATAACTCTGGTTAAGGAACTCGGCAAATTGGCCCCGTAACTTCGGGAGAAGGGGTGCCCTTTGTATGTGTAGCGATTCGCTCGTGAAGCAGAAGAGGGTTGCAGTGACCAGGGGGTAGCGACTGTTTACTAAAAACACAGCACTCTGCTAAGCCGTAAGGCGATGTATAGGGTGTGACGCCTGCCCGGTGCTGGAAGGTTAAGAGGTGGGGTTAGCCGCAAGGCGAAGCTCTGAATCGAAGCCCCAGTAAACGGCGGCCGTAACTATAACGGTCCTAAGGTAGCGAAATTCCTTGTCGGGTAAGTTCCGACCTGCACGAATGGCGTAACGACTTCCCCACTGTCTCAACCAGAGACTCAGCGAAATTGAATTAGCTGTGAAGATGCAGCTTTCCCGCGGCTAGACGGAAAGACCCCGTGCACCTTTACTATAGCTTGACATTGGATCTAGGTATGTTTTGTGCAGAATAGGTGGGAGGCTTTGAACCGATGACGCCAGTTATCGGGGAGCCAACTTTGAGATACCACCCTGAACATGCTTGGGTTCTAACCAAGGCCCGTTATCCGGGTCTGGGACATTGTCTGGTGGGTAGTTTGACTGGGGCGGTCGCCTCCTAAAGAGTAACGGAGGCGCGCGAAGTTACACTCAGGCTGGTCGGAAATCAGCCATTGAGCGCAAGAGTATAAGTGTGACTGACTGCGAGACTGACAAGTCGAGCAGGGTCGAAAGACGGTTCTAGTGATCCGGTGGTTTCGAGTGGAAGAGCCATCGCTCAACGGATAAAAGGTACGCCGGGGATAACAGGCTGATTCCCCCCAAGAGTTCATATCGACGGGGGAGTTTGGCACCTCGATGTCGGCTCATCACATCCTGGGGCTGGAGCAGGTCCCAAGGGTTCGGCTGTTCGCCGATTAAAGTGGTACGTGAGCTGGGTTTAGAACGTCGTGAGACAGTTCGGTCCCTATCTACCGTGGGCGTTGGAGAATTGAGAGGATCTGTCCTTAGTACGAGAGGACCGGGATGGACAAACCTCTGGTGTTCCTGTTGTTCTGCCAAGAGCATTGCAGGGTAGCTACGTTTGGAATGGATAACCGCTGAAGGCATCTAAGCGGGAAGCCAGCCTCGAGATAAATTCTCCCGGAGCTTTAAGCTCCCTAAAGGGCCGTGGAAGACTACCACGTTGATAGGCTGGGTGTGGAAGAGTAGCAATACTTGGAGCTGACCAGTACTAATTGCCCGTGTGGCTTGACCATGCAACGTTAAGACATTGGAATGTATATACTGATTATCACAAAATACTTGTTATTGATTGAAGCAGATAATCGCTTTAATCCACCAGTTTCCTGGTGTTTATAGCGAGGAGGTAACGCCTGATCCCATCCCGAACTCAGAAGCTAAGCTCCTTTGCGCCGATGGTACTGTAGCGTTCGCTATGGGAGAGTAGGTCGATGCCAGGAATTTACTACAAAGCCCCTTTGTTGAGAGAAATCTCCAAAGGGGCTTTTTTTATGTCTGTTTTACACCGTTCCGAACTCAGAAGCTAATCTCCTTTGATTCGGCACGTCCATGTGCCTCACCTTTCAGGCGAGCTGAAGCTCGTCCAATTCGACAGTCCTATCGAATTGTGCGCCGATGGTACTGTAGCGTTCGCTATGGGAGAGTAGGTCGATGCTAGGAATTTGTTACGAAAAGCCCCACCGTTGAGAGAAATCTCCGGTGGGGCTTTTTTCGTTTGGATACTTTTTCTTTTTGCTAGTTACCTAAAATGATCAGATTTCCCCAATCTGAGTCGGCACTTATCCTGCCTCGTTCGAGTCCCAGACGGGGATGCAGTAGGGACTCGAAAAGATATGTATGAGTGGCGGCTTCCGGCCACAACCAGTCATTCGATTTGGAGCCAGAATAGTGGTAAAGTTTAAATCGTCGCTTATATCTTTTGATATAGGGTCCAAAAAGTTATTGTCCATGGAGACCTAATGCCAAACACGCCTCCGTTAGAGAAGACTATAGCCTTAATTCAGACTTATGAGAAAGAAGGCAAATATGACGAGGAGATGGAAATGGTAATTGTTGCAGAAAAATCTGTTGCGGCAGTTTTCCCGGATTGGTTTTTCGAGATCTACTTTTCCATCCTTAATTCCGCACTGGAAGACGGCCACCCTTTAAACGATGAAACTCGAGGGTCGTGCTTCCAAGGTGCGGTGATATGTTTTGCCAAAGAGTTTGAAGGTTGAATTGCTTATGAGTTTTACGCTGATAACAGCAGGCAACCCAACCCCCTTTATAGCCAGCATCCCTCATGCTGGTTTACTTGTGCCTGAAGGGTTACCCGATTTATCAAAATTACCGAACCATGATTGGCATATAGACAAGCTTTATGATTTCTTACCCTCGATTGGTGTAACTACTTTAAAGGCGAACTACAGTCGCTATGTGGTGGATTTAAACCGTAGTTTAGCAGGTTCTATTTATGGTGATTTCTATACGTCATGTATTGCTGAAACTGATTCTCATGGAAATAAAATCTATGATGAACCACCTGCAGACTTACAAAGTAGAATTAGAAAATACTACGACCCATATCATCAGAGATTAAATGAGCTCATTTCTGAAACAGTCAATCAATTTGGCTTTGCTGTTCTCATGGATATTCACTCTTTCGCGGGTGGTGTCGACGCTGATATTGAACTTGGTAATGCCAACGGCATGACCTGTATCCCTGAAATAATAGATATGTTTCATGGTGCTTTTTCGAAATATTTTGAAGTGGCAGTAAATGAAAAGTATGTCGGAGGTCAAATAATCAGAAAGCACTGCTCAGATGAAGTTCAGACAATCCAAATTGAACACTGCTATAATATTTATTTAGATGATGATCTTTCCCCTGAATGCGAGAAATTCAGTGTCACCCAAGAACACATAAAAAATGAACTATTGGATATTATGAGAATGGTAGGATAATGATTATCGTAAGGTATATGAAACCTAATTTTCTCTATAAAGATTTATTGGTGCTGAATACATGACAGAGGCATGCTCTAATAAAAATTCCGAATCTGTCAATTCAGAAACATCTATTAATTTAGAAGAACAAGTAGACAAAATGGGCGATATAGTAGCAGACGTTATTTATTCACTTCCTGATGGCGATGTCTTTGTTGAAGATGATTCTATGACTTATTTTGTTTTATCTAAAGAATATGCATTGATGCAATCCAATCTATATTTGGAGAAGATAATAATAGCGATCTACCTCTTATATAGGCTTAAAGCGTGGAACCTTAAAAAAGATCCTTATCATGAACAGCTATTTGAGAATGTTTTTTTGATTGAGAAAGTTTTCGAAATTAATGGCTATATGCCAAATTATCGCGGTGCTCTCGATAAAGAGTTTAGAGCAGGATATGTGAATTTTGTGGCAGGCAGAGGAAGCCAGCTTATCTCTATGGCAATGTAGAACAGATGAAACTACATATTTTATCAGACCTACACTTGGAACATGCTCCATTTACCCCGCCTAATACTGATGCGGATGTTGTCATCCTTGCTGGTGATATTGATGTGGGTAGCAGAGGTGTGTTTTGGGCATCGGAGCAGTTTGATAAGCCTGTAATTTATGTGCCTGGAAATCATGAGTATTGGGATTTTCCTAGAAGCATGGAAGAGACCAACGAATCTATGCAAGTGGTTGCAGAGAGAGCAGGTATTCATCTCCTGGATAATTGCGTTTGGGATTCTGGCGAAGTTCGTTTTATTGGCACAACGCTTTGGACTGATTTGCAACGAGAGCCAGTCAATGGAAAAGCCATAAAAATATTAGAAGTGGATCAATCGAAAATTCTAATGGCAAAGGGTGGTCTACTAAGTACTGAAATTGTCCAGTCCATTTATGAAAATAATCTTGAATGGCTTCAAGCGCAGCTTGAAACACCATACTCAGGCAAGACAGTGGTTATAACCCATCACGCACCCTCCATGAAAAGCCAACATCAGCAATATGCCAGCAGTGAAATGGCAGCAGCTTTTATTTCTGATCTCGAGCATTTAATGGGAGAGAACGTTGATCTTTGGATTCATGGGCACACGCACAATAACTTTGATTATGAAGTGAAGGGTACGAGAGTAGTGTGTAATCCAAGAGGTTATCCGCATCCTTTTGGTGGGTGGGATAACGCTGAGTTTAGGTCTGATTTGCTGGTTGAAATAGCTGACTGAAGCTCGCTAAAGAGTGGGCGGGTATTCTGAGGGGGAATAAAATTATGTCTCGAGTATTTCGGGTTTTTCTTAGTTCAACTTTTCAAGACTGGACAGTTGAGCGCGAGCATTTGCGTCATCATGTTTTTCCTGAGTTGGCTCAGTGGGTTGAGGGTGAAGCTCACCGACTCGGTATTAATGCCAGATTTCTGCCTGTTGATCTGCGCTGGGGAGTAAGTGAAGAGGCTGGTAAAACCCATGCCACAGTTGATATATGTCTGGATGAGGTTCGTCGATGCCAGGAAAAGGCAAATAGACCTGATGAGGTCATCAAACCAAACTTCTTGGTATTCCTCGGTCAGCGTTATGGCTGGCGTCCGGTACCTCCCAAAGTATCACAGGACCACTGGAAGAAATTGACCGACTTTGGCGTTATCAATGATCTGTTTCATGCATGTTATGAAGAGGATTTAAATGCGCTTCCATCAGAGTGGGTGCTCAAGGCTGTAGATGGCGACTGGCAGAATAAAGAAGAGAGACTTCGTAAAAGATTGGATAACTCCTATCTTTCGAATGAAGCTGAATGGAAAAAACAATTTACATCTGAGGAGCTGGCCTTTCTGGTGGGTTCCGTCACAGAGCAGGAAATTGTTCGCGGAGCATTTCAGGCAGAGGATGCGGAGAAGCATGTCCATATATTCAATCGTGAGATAAAGAATCCAACTGCTGGTTTTCTCAGTGAAGATGAACATATAAGTCCAAAGCTTCTTGGTAGATTAAAAGAAGATATTACAGAGAAGGGATTCCCGATTCACACTTATGATCTGGATGCTGCACCTAAGCATGGTGATAACTACCTTGAAGAATTTGGTGACGATGTTCGAACAGCTCTTCAATCAACCATTGCTTATGAGTTTAAAATACTAGCCGAATCAGGTGAGGCAGATGTCGTAGATGCTCCTGATTTAAGTTGTTTTGTAGATCGTGAAGAATTAAATGAATTGATGGCATGGGAGGGTGATAAACCTTTGCTGCTCTATGGTCAGGCTGGCACAGGTAAAAGTACGCTGTTATCAGCAGCAGAAAACTCAATGGTTTCAGACAATACTGTTTTCACTTATTGGATTGGCAGAGATAGCCGATGCGCATCTGGCATGGGGCTTCTGCAGGCCATCATCAGTGATTTGAATGCCAAGGGATTTGTCGAGGCATCCGAAGAATTCAGAATGGATGAACTGGTGTCTATGGACTACCAGAAGCTAGAAGAATTTGTGAAAATAACTCTGCAAAGCCTGGCCAGTTCCTGCAGAGTTATTATTGATGCCATTGACCAGTTGCCTGAAGGTGACGCAGCAAGGAACCTGCGCTGGTTATCCTCTGAAGCACCTGTTCTGCTTTCCACGCTTGATGATCCTCAGAAAATGCAGTTCAGCTCCATGGTATCTGAATCCGCGGTTATTACAGTATCTGAGCTTGGTGATATTGAATCCACAAGTTTGCTTGATAAATGGTTTGGAGTAATTAGATCTGGAAAACGCATGCTTCAAGAAGTTCAGAAAGATGCTTTGCTCAAGGAATACAATGGCAGGCCGTTGCATTTGCGAGTTTTATATGAGCGAGCAATCAGCCTTCGGTCATTTGATGGAGTACCTGACTGGCTTGGTGGAGAAAAGCAGTCCACTGAAGACGCCATTTCTGACCTATATAACTATTTAGCTAGAGAAGAAGAACATGGAGAGGTGATGGTTAAGCGTACTCTGACTTACCTGGCTTCTTCACCGCTCGGAGTTCCAGAGGATGTACTGATAGGGTTGCTCAGAAATGATGATGAAATCATAACATCATTTCGCAAGCGCTCTCCTAATTCACCTAATGTGGGGAAAGACCGTTTACCAGAAATAGTCTGGTCAAGGTTGTACCATGATTTAGAGCCATTTCTTTCCCGTCGTTCATTTTTCGGGGAAGAGTATTTAGATTTTTATCATGCCCAATTCAGACGTGTCGTTACAGAAGGTGACAAGCCATGGGTGGATGTAGAAGTCTTGAATGACTGCCGCGAGAAGGTTGAGGCTCTTGCGGCAGATTGGGACAATATGCCTCAATCAGGACTCAGGAATTTTCTATTTCGGCATGGAGCATCCAATGCTATCAAATTGGGTGAGACAGATGCGTTTAAAGCGTGCGGAAGGTTAACCAGCTTTGGTTATCTCATGGCCCGGTTTGATGCACTTTCTAGCAGTGAGATCAATGGATATATTGACGAATATAGTCTACTGGAGAGTCATGTCTCTGAAGTAAGGCGCAATGAGTTGCAGTGGAAAGATTGGGTAAGATTCATTCAGGGAAGTTCACACTTATTGACACGTGGTAAAGATATATGGCCCGCAAATCAGATTTTACTACAGCTGGCAACAGAATATGCAGATGTTAGTCCAATTACGGTTCAAGCGGAGCAGTGGCTAAAAGAGGGGCATTGTGACTGGTTCTGGATGAGAAGGTCGAATAGGCCAGAACAATTTATTCCTACGCAATCATTATATGTAATGGATGGGCACACTGGACCAGTTTCGGGTGTTAAAGTGTTATCTGATAATGCAGTGCTTTCTTGGTCGATGGGGATAGAGCACGATATTCGTGTCTGGGACTTAAAGTTACGCAAATGCTTGCGTGTACTTACTGGACATACTTGTGATGTACATGGAGTTGAAGTTCTGCCAGATGGCCGGGCACTTTCCTGGTCTGAATATGGAGAAATCTTAGTTTGGAATTTGGAATCGGGTGAATATATAGAGCTTGAGGGGCATCTTTTAAGAATCTTTGATGTCCAGATATCTCCTGATTGCCTAAACGCAATATCTTATTCTCACGATAATACGCTTCGTGTTTTTAGCTTGGAAACAGGTAAGTGTCTACATGTGCTAAGACATAGGCGTGTAAGAGGCGTAAAGCTATTACCAGACAATCAGGCGCTTTCGTTCTCAGCGGACGCAAGTATTTGTCTTTGGAATCTCGAATCAGGGAAGCAATTACATGTACTGGATGAGCATGCCGAGGCGATATCTGGGGTTGAAATTCTGCAGGATAACCGGGCACTGTCCTTTTCAAAAGATGCGACGATCCGCCTTTGGGATCTGGAGTCGGGAATGCAGTTGCATGTACTGGGTGAGCATGCAGGGGCCATATCAGGAGTAGAAATTCTACCGGATGCCCAGATGCTATCGTTCTCAAAAGATGCGACGCTTCGCCTTTGGGATTTGGAGTTTGGGAAGCAATTGCATGTGCTAGATAAACATGATGGGGCAATATCTGGAGTTGAAATCCTACCTGATAACCAAGCGCTATCGTTCTCAGAAGATAGAACGCTTCGCCTTTGGGACCTGAAATCTGGGAAGCAGTTATACGTACTGGATAAGCACGCTGGGGCTATATCTGGAGTTGAAATTCTGCCAGATAACAGAGCATTGTCTT
Organism: Mariprofundus sp. NF; assembly: GCF_013387455.1. NCBI lineage: Bacteria > Pseudomonadati > Pseudomonadota > Candidatius Mariprofundia > Mariprofundales > Mariprofundaceae > Mariprofundus > Mariprofundus sp. NF. The sequence continues at coordinate 224,259 of NZ_VWNC01000002.1, read as the reverse complement.
GGGCAAAGAATGATGTTGCGATTTATCTATGGGATTTGGAATCTGGGAAGCAGTTATACGTACTGGATAAGCACGCTGGGGCTATATCTGGAGTTGAAATCCTGTCAGATAATCGAGCGTTATCTTGGTCGGAAAAGGATAAAGACTTACGTGTTTGGAATCTGGAAAGTGGAGAATGCCTAGCCGTATTGGATGGTCATGCTGATTATTTAAAGGATGCATTGCTATTGACGGATAATAGGGTGCTTTCTTTCTCTGTTGATACAACGATAAGGTTGTGGGATTTAGAGTTGATTGGCCCTCAAGAGCTTAATGACAGCCATACTGACACGGTGCTATATGTTAGGGTATTACATGGAAATAGGGCTCTTTCATTCTCAGAGGATGAAACACTTCGTATTTGGGATTTAAATGCTGGTGGATGCATTCATGTGCTTGAGGGGCATACAAAGCAGGTTAAAGGAGTTCACCTTCTATCAGATGATCGGGCGCTGTCGTGGTCATATGATGGAGTTCTTCGCCTTTGGAATTTAATCACAGGCAAATGCATTCAGCTGTTTGAAGGGCATACATGGGAAGTTAATGGAGTTCACCTTCTATCAGATGATCGGGCGCTGTCGTGGTCATATGATGGAATCCTTCGCCTTTGGGATTTAATCACAGGCAAATGCATTCAGCTGTTTGAAGGACATACATGGAACGTTGGAGGAGTTCGGCTTCTATCAGATGATCGGGCGCTCTCGTGGGCAAGTGATCAAACCTTTCGTGTCTGGGATTTAAATGCTGGCAGATGCATTCATGTGCTTGAGGGGCATACAAAGCAGGTTAAAGGAGTTCACCTTCTATCAGATGATCGGGCGCTCTCGTGGGCAGAAGATGGAATACTTTGCCTTTGGGATCTGGAATCTGGGAAGAAATTGCATGTGCTGGATAAACATGAGGGGGCAATATCAGGAGTAGAAATTCTACCTGATAACCAGACGCTGTCGTTTTCAGAAGATGGAACGCTTCGCCTTTGGGACCTGAAATCTGGGAAACAGTTACAAGTACTGGATAAGCATACCGGGGCGATATCAGGAGTTGAAATTCTACCGGATGCCCAAGTGCTATCGTTCTCAAAAGATGGAATGCTTCGAGTCTGGGATTTATATACTGGTGGATGCATTCAGGTATTTGAAGGGCATACAGGAGGGATTGATGAGGTTCACCTTCTATCAGATGATCGGGTGCTTTCGTGCTCAAGTGATAAAACCCTTCGAGTCTGGAATTTGAATGCTGGTGAATGCATTCAGAAGCTTGAAGGGCACATAAATTGGATTAATAGAGTTAAGGTTCTATCAGATGATCTAGTCCTTTCGAAATCAATAGATGGAACACTTCTCCTTTGGAATGTTGAATCTGGGAAGCAGCTTCAAAAACTGGATGCGAATTTACAAGTTGCTGTATGGAACGACGCGATACCTACTATCTGGTTTGGAAACCACCCGAAGCTGATGGGGGTTTCTGAATCAGGATCATGGATCATTAGAGATGGAGGAAAAAAAGTAAAGGTCCTGCATCCATGGCAAGGTAATAAGCGAATTGACTTTAAAGATTCCGTTGGGTGAGTTATAGAAGAGAAATGTCTCTTACTGAGAGGCTTGTTCATTATCGCCATTTGAAATCTTGAAGATATCAGTTTGTAGGAATTCAGTTGCTAAATCTAATCAAGAAGGAATGCGGCATCTGTTTTTATTCTCTATTTGTGAGTGGAGTTTTTCTAGAGGTTGCACTTGTGAATGTTCGTCAGGTATGACAGATAAGTTTGGATTGGACTTTGGTTTTATACGTTATACTTCACTAAATATTGTAAGCTTGGCTGAATTCTTGGTATAAATGAACATATATTACATGTTAGGGGAAAAGATGGGCTACCTTCCGGAAAAGAAAATTCCGATTGTCGTTGGGATAACTGGGCATAGGCAACTTGCTAATGCTGATTTTGTCAGAAAAGAGATTTTTAATGTATTAATAGAAATCTTGAATTCGTTTCCAGATTCTCCTGTGATACTTATGTCAGCTTTGGCAGTTGGGGCAGATAGCATTGCTGCCGAAGTTGTGATTGAAATAAGGAATAGTAGTCAAGATTATGAAGAGAGGCTGAAGTTATTCTGTCCGCTTCCTATGGGAAAGGAAGAATACGAATATGATTTCAACGAGGCTGAATGTAGCAAATATAATGAACTGCTTGATGCGGCGGACCATGTTTTTGAATTGCCTTTGGCATCAACGCCTGAGAAATGTGATGAAATTAGAGAGTTGCTGGTTTCTGAAAGAATAGCTCAAATTCAATTTGATGAAGGGTCAGAACGTAATAACAGATATGCGTTGCTAGGTGCTTACCTATCTCGCTATAGCCATATTCTTCTGGCTGCATGGGATGGTGATAAAATTGAAAAGAAAGGCGGTACATATCATGTGATTCGCGATCGGATGTTCGGAGATGGTTTTTCGGATCTGATTCAAAAGAGGAGGACAGGAGTTAGCTTTGAGGATTCATTGCTTCCTGCACTCCCATTATTGGAAAGTCCCGATAGCGGTCCGACTGTTCATATTCATGCCCATCGAACTGATGAATCGGTAAAGACATCAACATGTTATCTTTCAGAGGGAAACATTCCGTTTTTTCTAATGCGTCGCCCTGAATCGATTTCTGAAAAGCAAAGCGAAAGTGATTCGTATGTTTCAACCGCCGCATTTATTAAAGACAATCTATCGCGCATAAATATGTTCAATTTGAAAGTAGAACATTTTGATGAGAAAGACGCCTCTCGATATGAGAAAAGTTTTGCCTGGTTGTATCAAGATGATGAAGAAAATATAAAAAATAATGTAGTGGTTTCACACTTAAGGAGTGTGGCTGCTGCTGCTGATGCGATGGCAATATCCAGGCAGGAAACAGCGTTTAAGGACTTTAATGTTTTGGCAGTTTTATCGCTGCTGACTGCTGGTGTTTTTCTTTATAACGACAGGATGAGTGATGAATCCTGGGTGAGTACTGCTATCTATTCGTTGTTGTTATCGTTCACATATTTACTTAGCTGGTATTTTTCTAAGAAGCGTAACCAGCAACAGCATTCACATAACAGAGTAATTGCTGAAGGGTTGAGAGTGCAAATTGCATGGAGAATTGCTGGGCTGCATTCAACAGTTTTTTCTAAATATCCTCAAAAACATAGATGTAACCTTGGCTGGGTAAGGCACGCTTTGAGGGGGCTGCATGTTGGAGCAGTCTCTAGTGTTGGTGAAGCTCTGTTACCTGATGCTTTGGAGCGAACGCGGCTTCAATGGGTTGAAGATCAACGTGATTATTATGAAAAATCTAAAATAAACCGGGATGGTGGTTATGTTAAGGCATTCCATAAATTATTAACTGGATTATTTTCATCGAGCCCTGAATGTGAAGCCGAGAAAACTTCTATAGAGAAGGCAAAGCCCTATATTAAAGGCCTATCTCCATTGATTGGCAGGGCAAAGTTATGGTCGTCAGGTTTAATGCTTTTGGGAATGGTCGCCAGTTTTTTTCTGACCGTGCTGGGATATGCATCTGAAAAGGGGTATATCGAAGCTAATCTTGTGGCTGATAATGAGGACTCTATAATCTTCTTGGTGCTAGTATCTGTTGCTGTATCGCTTACAATTAAAATGTACATGGAAAGAATGTTGCTGGAAGAGGACTTGGAATGGTGTTCTCATTCATTATATTTATTTCAAAATGCAGATAAGGTTTTGACCAAATATAAGTCACTCATTTCGCCAGAATCCGATTTTGGCAAAGATAAATGTGCCTCTGTTCTTCTCGAGTTGGGTCGCGAGGTATTACATGAAAACTCTTCATGGTTTGACAGGCATTCCAAGGTCGTCTTGGGTAAAAAAATTAAAGAAATTTTGAAGTAAAATACCTGTTTAAGTTAATGGGCATATATATCAGTGAGTGAAATGATTTGTCCCATCTGCGCTAGTGAGGTTTCTGATAATTGGACTACCGTCAAAACTGTAGACAGAAATCTAGTTACAGAGTGGATTTTATAGAATTGCTGACCGTCCGGGTTTGGCCGTTTTGAGACAGTCAGAAGTTGAGAAGAACCACCTCATTCCAATGGTGCCCAGTTTTGTCCTGCACGGGGAGCCATGTGGAACTCGAACCAAGGAGTGTTCGGCTCAGATCGAAAGAGTTTTTTTGGTGCTATTACTGGGGTATCTCCAGGCATGAAAAGTTATCAAAATATATCTGTTGACGGTGTCTGATCTGCCGCTATTGTTCGCCGCCCTCCGCAAGAAGCTTTGCTGAAAGTGGATGGTTTCTTACTACAAATCGGAGTGATCTGAGGCGTAGAAAGAAAGACATTGACGGTAGCTTTCTCGCCGCTAATGTTCGCCGCCCTCGCAAGACAGGCAACTGCATTGAGAGGGTGGATCTGAGTTACACACCCGCAAGGGTTTGAGTGACACAGATAGAGGTTGACACCTCGAACGGCGGGCCTATAGTTCGCCGCCCGCAGCCAGATAGCGCACCTTAGGGCGCAAGCTTGAAGGCAGCGGAAAGATAGTTTTGTTCTTTACAATTAGTGATTTTTATTTGAACTGTGGACGTGTCGGATCTTTCCAAGCATTGATTGGATCGACTCTGATACTAAACAGTTCAGCAATGAACGTTAACGTTTAATATTTGAGTTTGATCTAGTGATCAATGCTGGGATTAAGTAATACAATAGTATCAACTTTCTTTGGAGAGTTTGATCCTGGCTCAGAACGAACGCTGGCGGCGTGCCTAACACATGCAAGTCGAACGGACTTTATTTCTTCGGATTTAAAGTTAGTGGCGCACGGGTGAGTAACGCGTGGATATCTGCCTATTAGTGGGGGACAACTTGGAGAAATCCAAGCTAATACCGCATACGCACTACGGTGGAAAGCAGGGGACCTTCGGGCCTTGTGCTGATAGATGAGTCCGCGTCTGATTAGCTAGTTGGTAAGGTAATGGCTTACCAAGGCGATGATCAGTAACTGGTTTGAGAGGATGATCAGTCACACTGGAACTGAGACACGGTCCAGACTTCTACGGAAGGCAGCAGTGGGGAATATTGCACAATGGGCGAAAGCCTGATGCAGCGACGCCGCGTGCGGGAAGAAGGCCTTCGGGTTGTAAACCGCTTTCAATTGGGAAGAAGAGATGAGCGCTAATATCGCTCTGATTTGACGGTACCTTTAGAAGAAGCACCGGCTAATTTCGTGCCAGCAGCCGCGGTAATACGAAAGGTGCAAGCGTTGTTCGGATTTACTGGGCGTAAAGAGATCGTAGGTGGTTTGTTAAGTCGGATGTGAAATCCCAAGGCTCAACCTTGGAACTGCATTCGATACTGGCAGGCTAGAGTTTGGGAGGGGTAAGCGGAATTCCGTGTGTAGCAGTGAAATGCGTAGATATACGGAGGAACACCTGAGGCGAAGGCGGCTTACTGGACCAATACTGACACTGAGGATCGAAAGCGTGGGTAGCAAACAGGATTAGATACCCTGGTAGTCCACGCCCTAAACGATGTCAACTAGCCGTAGCGGGTATCGACCCCTGCTGTGGCGAAGCTAACGCGATAAGTTGACCGCCTGGGGAGTACGGTCGCAAGATTAAAACTCAAAGGAATTGACGGGGGCCCGCACAAGCGGTGGAGCATGTGGTTTAATTCGACGCAACGCGAAGAACCTTACCTGGGTTTGACATCTACGGAATTTTCTAGAGATAGAGAAGTGCCTTCGGGAGCCGTAAGACAGGTGCTGCATGGCTGTCGTCAGCTCGTGTCGTGAGATGTTGGGTTAAGTCCCGCAACGAGCGCAACCCCTATTGTTAGTTGCCATCATTTAGTTGGGCACTCTAGCGAGACTGCCGGTGACAAACCGGAGGAAGGTGGGGACGACGTCAAGTCATCATGGCCCTTATGTCCAGGGCTACACACGTGCTACAATGGTGGATACAACAAGTTGCAATGGGGCGACCCGGAGCTAATCTGTAAAGTCCATCTCAGTTCGGATTGTAGTCTGCAACTCGACTACATGAAGTTGGAATCGCTAGTAATCGCGGATCAGCATGCCGCGGTGAATACGTTCCCGGGCCTTGTACACACCGCCCGTCACACCATGGGAATTGGTTGCACCAGAAGCCGCCGGGCTAACCCTTCGGGGAGGCAGGCGTCTACGGTGTGGTCGGTAACTGGGGTGAAGTCGTAACAAGGTATCCGTACCGGAAGGTGCGGATGGATCACCTCCTTTTAGGGAATATATCCCAAGGTCGAGATCCGGCGCGTTCACAGTTCAGATAGAAATCACTAAGAGACGCAGTACGAGCAATCGTGCTGTGTTTCTAATATGACAACGGGCCCGTAGCTCAGTTGGTTAGAGCGCACGCCTGATAAGCGTGAGGTCGGTGGTTCGAATCCACCCGGGCCCACCATATCAGTGGCGACACGCACTACTCAAGATAGGTAGATACGGGTTGAGGATAGTTAAGTCTAACCGTCCAAACTGGGGGATTAGCTCAGCTGGGAGAGCGCCTGCCTTGCACGCAGGAGGTCAGCGGTTCGATCCCGCTATCCTCCACCAGTTTTTGGTGTAACCGATAATAGTTGTTGTTCTTTACAATTTGGTATTTTGTGATAATCAGTACAAAGATTTGATGGGTGGGAATCGCTTCCTGCATATGACATCAAATCGCTGGTTTAATCTGTTGGTGTTTGTAGCAGCAGATTAGATCAAACATTCCAATGCTTTAACGTTGCATTGGTCAAGTGAACAAGGGTCCATGGGGGATGCCTTGGCGCTGAGCGGCGATGAAGGACGTGACTACCTGCGAAAATTTTCGGGGAGCTGGTAAGTAAGCTTTGATCCGGGAGTGTCCGAATGGGGAAACCCGGCAGTTTCGACTGTCACTCACATCTGAATACATAGGATGTGTAGAGCTAACGTGGTGAATTGAAACATCTTAGTAACCACAGGAAAAGAAATCTATAAGAGATTCCCTGAGTAGCGGCGAGCGAAACGGGAACAGGCCAAACCGGTAAGTTTACTTGCCGGGGTTGTAGGACTACAACATGGTATGATGAAGGATAGCAGAACGCTCTGGAAAGTGCGGCCGTAGTGGGTGATAGCCCCGTATGCGAAATTCTAATTCGACCTAGTAGTATCCTGAGTAGGACGGGACACGTGAAACCTTGTCTGAACCTGGGGGGACCACCCTCCAAGCCTAAATACGTCTCAGCGACCGATAGTGAACCAGTACCGTGAGGGAAAGGTGAAAAGTACCCCGTTGAGGGGAGTGAAATAGACCTGAAACCATGGACCTACAAGCAGTTGGAGCCCTATGTCTTCGGACAGGGTGACAGCGTACCTTTTGTATAATGGGCCAACGACTTATGGCTCAGTGGCAAGGTTAATGCGTCAGCAGGAGCCGTAGCGAAAGCGAGTCTTAATAGGGCGACCATAGTCACTGGGCATAGACCCGAAGCCAGGCGAGCTATTTATGAGCAGGATGAAGCGATGGTAAGACATCGTGGAGGTCCGAACCCACATCGGCTGAAGACGATCGGGATGACTTGTGAATAGGGGTGAAAGGCCAATCAAGCCTGGCAATAGCTGGTTCTCTCCGAAAGCTATTTAGGTAGCGCCTCATGTATCACCCTCGGGGGTAGAGCACTGGATGGGCTAGGGGGTCGCGAGACTTACCAAACCTAACCAAACTCCGAATACCGAGGAGTGCAATCATGGGAGACAGACCTTGGATGCTAACGTCCATGGTCAAGAGGGATACAACCCAGACCGTCAGCTAAGGTCCCCAAGTGTATGTTAAGTGGAAAACGAAGTGGAAAGGCAATAACAGCCAGGAGGTTAGCTTAGAAGCAGCTATCCTTTAAAGAAAGCGTAATAGCTCACTGGTCGAGTCGGTCTGCGCGGAAGATATAACGGGGCTAAACATACCACCGAAGCTACGGGTGCATTTATGCACGGTAGGAGAGCGTTCTGTAAGCCTGCGAAGCCATACTGTAAGGAGTGGTGGAGGTATCAGAAGTGAGAATGTTGGCATAAGTAGCGATAAAACGGGTGAAAAACCCGTTCACCGAAAACCCAAGGATTCCTGCACCATGCTAATCAGGGCAGGGTTAGTCGGCCCCTAAGGCGAGGCAGAAATGCGTAGTCGATGGGAAACAGGTTAATATTCCTGTACCGACTTTAGATGCGATGGGGGGACGGAGAAAGGTAGCTGATCCGGGCGTTTGGTTGTCCCGGTACAAGCATGTAGGCGGAGAGATTTGGTAAATCCGGTCTCTTTCTAACGCTGAGGTGTGATGTCGTGCTCTTACTTAGGTTCGAGCGAAGTCAGTGATCCTATGCTTCCAAGAAAATCCTCTAAGCTTCAGTCTAAAGTTGACCGTACCGTAAACCGACACAGGTGGGTGAGGCGAGAAGCCTAAGGTGCTTGAGATAACTCTGGTTAAGGAACTCGGCAAATTGGCCCCGTAACTTCGGGAGAAGGGGTGCCCTTTGTATGTGTAGCGATTCGCTCGTGAAGCAGAAGAGGGTTGCAGTGACCAGGGGGTAGCGACTGTTTACTAAAAACACAGCACTCTGCTAAGCCGTAAGGCGATGTATAGGGTGTGACGCCTGCCCGGTGCTGGAAGGTTAAGAGGTGGGGTTAGCCGCAAGGCGAAGCTCTGAATCGAAGCCCCAGTAAACGGCGGCCGTAACTATAACGGTCCTAAGGTAGCGAAATTCCTTGTCGGGTAAGTTCCGACCTGCACGAATGGCGTAACGACTTCCCCACTGTCTCAACCAGAGACTCAGCGAAATTGAATTAGCTGTGAAGATGCAGCTTTCCCGCGGCTAGACGGAAAGACCCCGTGCACCTTTACTATAGCTTGACATTGGATCTAGGTATGTTTTGTGCAGAATAGGTGGGAGGCTTTGAACCGATGACGCCAGTTATCGGGGAGCCAACTTTGAGATACCACCCTGAACATGCTTGGGTTCTAACCAAGGCCCGTTATCCGGGTCTGGGACATTGTCTGGTGGGTAGTTTGACTGGGGCGGTCGCCTCCTAAAGAGTAACGGAGGCGCGCGAAGTTACACTCAGGCTGGTCGGAAATCAGCCATTGAGCGCAAGAGTATAAGTGTGACTGACTGCGAGACTGACAAGTCGAGCAGGGTCGAAAGACGGTTCTAGTGATCCGGTGGTTTCGAGTGGAAGAGCCATCGCTCAACGGATAAAAGGTACGCCGGGGATAACAGGCTGATTCCCCCCAAGAGTTCATATCGACGGGGGAGTTTGGCACCTCGATGTCGGCTCATCACATCCTGGGGCTGGAGCAGGTCCCAAGGGTTCGGCTGTTCGCCGATTAAAGTGGTACGTGAGCTGGGTTTAGAACGTCGTGAGACAGTTCGGTCCCTATCTACCGTGGGCGTTGGAGAATTGAGAGGATCTGTCCTTAGTACGAGAGGACCGGGATGGACAAACCTCTGGTGTTCCTGTTGTTCTGCCAAGAGCATTGCAGGGTAGCTACGTTTGGAATGGATAACCGCTGAAGGCATCTAAGCGGGAAGCCAGCCTCGAGATAAATTCTCCCGGAGCTTTAAGCTCCCTAAAGGGCCGTGGAAGACTACCACGTTGATAGGCTGGGTGTGGAAGAGTAGCAATACTTGGAGCTGACCAGTACTAATTGCCCGTGTGGCTTGACCATGCAACGTTAAGACATTGGAATGTATATACTGATTATCACAAAATACTTGTTATTGATTGAAGCAGATAATCGCTTTAATCCACCAGTTTCCTGGTGTTTATAGCGAGGAGGTAACGCCTGATCCCATCCCGAACTCAGAAGCTAAGCTCCTTTGCGCCGATGGTACTGTAGCGTTCGCTATGGGAGAGTAGGTCGATGCCAGGAATTTACTACAAAGCCCCACCGTTGAGAGAAATCTCCGGTGGGGCTTTTTTTATGCTCACAATTTAAGGGTGTGTGGGCGCGTTTGTTTGGAAGTTAAGCTCTTGTGATTCAGGGCATCCATGCCCTTCACCCTGCGGGCGGCTATTCGCCGTCCAATCCGACTATCCTGTCGGATTGTGATTCGAGGCATCCTGCTTCTCACCTTTCAGGCGGCGGTGCGCCGTCCAAATCTACTATCCTGTAGATTTGTGATGCGGGCTATCCGTAGCTCTCACCCTTTGGGCGAGCTGAAGCTCGTTCACAATTGTACAGGAAAGTACAATGCCCGTTTAACACCCTGTAAGGGTGTTGCATACGGACATGCAACATGAATCCGGCTCTCCTGCCGGATTGTGGTAGAAGTCACTGATGTATATCAATGAGCTCAGCAGACTTCATCTGCGCGATGCTTCGCACAGGAGTCTGTTATGAGTTCAATGCATGCTGATGGTGATGAGTTGAAAGCTTTCAACCGCTTCTTCTTTAAAATGATTGCAGGAGCTGCACTTCTTCATGCTGCAATTGCGGCGATTGTTGCTTATAATGTCTAAAGGCCATTGTTGGTTCACTTATAGTTACTTGATCAAAACAGAAGTGGTTGAGGTGAGATATATTCATTGACTATATTTTCCAGCTTGGTGATATTGTTATAAAGTTTGCGGGGAGATAACAGTGAAAGGTTCAGAGCTCGTATCGGTCATATGGATTGTCTTTTATGTTGTATTCATTGCAGCAGCATATTTTTTTGCTGACAGTAAAAGAAACAAAGCAGTGATTGAACGGGTCGGAGCGTTTATCTTCTCGATGATCGTATTGGCAACCATTGCGGGAGCTATGGCACCTGAGTTCTTCTCCTTTGTGCTGGGCATATGGTGGTATGATGGTTCAAACATCAATATTGCAGTTACTATATTCAGTATTATTCTTACCTGGACGCTGGCATTTCGCGCCTGGGAGTGGCTGGCTGGCTTGGCCGCAGTGTCACTGATTCTTGGTGCAATCAGCTGGGTAATTGCGAGTTTTATTCTTTAAGATTCGTTCAGAATTTCAGGTCGTTGCTATTATAAAAGTGGCTTGAGCCACTGACTTAAACGGATCAAAGGCAGGCCGATCAGTGCGGTTGGATCATCACCCTGCATCTTCTCAAACAGAGCAATACCGAGCCCCTCGGATTTAAAGCTGCCTGCACAGTCGATGGGCTTCTCTTTTTCAATATAGTTTCTGATTTCCCGCTCACTCAAATCGCGAAAGGTGACTGTATACGGGATTGTTTCGAAATGGCGCTGCCCACTGCTGAGCAGGACCAGCCCGGTTAGAAAAGTCACACTTTTGCCGGACAACATAGCAAGTTGGGCACGAGCCTTTTCTGCACAGCCAGGTTTGCCCAGCACGATGTCCCCGCAAGCAACAAGCTGATCAGAGGCAATAACAGTTGCATCAGGATGCTGGTTCAACACGCTCTGAGCTTTACCCATGCTATTGTGCAGAACAAGCTCGGCTACCGGCATGCTGCCGGGCGCTGCCTCTTCAAACGGAGGATCAATCTGAATAAACGGTAGCTCTAGTCGATCCAGCAGTAGTTTTCGATAGGGGGAGGTTGATGCAAGAATCAGTCTCATCATACTGCTCCGCTGGAGAGAGCGATGATCCAGGCAAACATTGCCATGGCTGCAGCGGCATCACGTATACAGGCAGGCCATAACCACCAGCTGTTTTGATCTTGCCAGATTCGTGAGCCGGCACGAATAGCATGCAGTGTGAATATGGATGCCAGAATGAATGCGCCTGAATCCAGACGCAGGGCAAGTGAGACGCCCATACTGGAGATCAGTATCCATGCGGTCGCAAAAAAGGGCCAGAATGTACCTGGCTGGTGGTAGAGAATGGAGTCGGCGGTTACGGCGCAGAGTAGCAGTGCGCTGGCTGTAACCAGCCATATGGCGTGATAATCGATTGAAGGATCCAGACCACCGTCATTGATGCTCTGTAGAGGCCAGACCAGAACAGGGATCAGCAGAGCAACACTAATTGCTGAATAACTCAGCAGAGGTGAGATCAGCGCTTTGGCTGAGTCACTCATAACCCTCAGTTTCATCAGGTATCACTGCTGGTTCGCCAGCTATGCGGTAATCCCCTGCAGCCCAGCGGCCAAGGTCGGTGATACGGCAGCGCTCACTGCAGAAGGGAAACTGTTCAGCGCCTCTGGCTACCGGCTTTTTACAGGTGGGACAGCGGAAAGGGGAGTCGCTTGGTGTCTTGGATGTCATGACTATGCGCCAATCGGAACCAGCATCATCGAGTATGGCTGATCCTCTTTGTAATCTTTGGGTGGTTCTCCGGGCAGCCACTGCTGGAAGCGCACCCGAACTGCCAGTCGGTTGCCGGAAATATCTGGAATGATGCCGTTCTCCACAGCCTCTTCAGGTAGTGCGATGACCAGCAGTCCGTATGATATTTTTCTATCCGGTGTGATATGGCCGCTGCCATCAATGGCAATCTCTTTTTTCCAGCTGACAAAATCATTGAGCATGCTGTCGAGCGTGTTCACCGCATCACACAGCGGCACCAGTGCATGGTGCAGTGGCAGGGTGCGTGCATCAGGGTGTTTCCATATCGCTTTAATACTCTGCTGCAGACAGAGTTTATGTCCCAGCCAGTCATGTTTCTTCTGGGCGTTAAGATAGGCGGTAAGCAGTGCATCACTACTCAGGATGCGTGCCACCTCAGGAATACCCGGAGCCAGCGCTTTTATATGCTTCTGAATCTGTTCGCAGGCAGTCTGAATGCGACTTTGATAGTGGGGGACACCCTCACTCAGCCCTTTGATAAAGCTCTCCACATCCTGAAGTAGTCCGATTACTTCAGGTATCACCGGTTTGCGGCCATGTTCACCGACCAGAGAGCTGCGCAGATCACAGGCTGCATGCAGCCATGCTGAGCCATTCTGGGAGACATAAGCTGTTTCAAGGCAGGCAAGTGCATCTCGCAGCTCAATAAATGAGCGCATGCGCCCACTCAGAGCAAATGAGAATTGAACCATGTTAGTCATGCCTGCTCTCCCCGTTGCGGTAGATCATCTGCAGTAGTGACCTGCCAGTGTTGCGTAGCTACCGATTGCCAATCCTGCCAGCGATTACAGGCAACGACTACGGTTGTCTTGGATGCCTCTGCCCATGCAGATATATCATCACGCAGTGTGATGGCATCTGCTTCAGGCAGACTATCGGTAGGACTATCCAGCAAGGCCAGTTTTGGTGCTGCCAGAGCCATTGCAGCCAAGTGTAAGCGAACCGCCTGTAGTCGATTGAGTGTGGAGAGATCAGAAGTTGGAGAGAGGCGCCCTAGTCTCCAGTCCGCCAAAATTGTAGTTAAAGATTCGCTGGAAGGAGCCTTTTTCAGGCCAAAGCAGAGCTCTTCAGCCACACGCTGACCGAGCCAGAGCGCAGGCTGTCGATCAAACAGCATTAACGTCTCACCAGCCGCTCTGCCCGGTTTTTTACCAGCAATAGTGGCTGAAGTGTTCTTGGGCAGATCAATCAGCCCGGCCAGTCGTTTCAGCCACAGGCTTTTACCACTTCCGACACTGCCGGTGAGCAAAATAACCTCACCAGCTTCTGCTGCCAGCAGTTGGCTGGCATCGCGAAGTGTAAGAAGGTTCTCTTCTGATAATGGATCACTAGTCATGGTCTATTGCGCAGGTTGTCACAAAAGATGGAGCGGGTGAAGGGAATCGAACCCTCGTTCTCAGCTTGGGAAGCTGCTTTACTATCATTGGTATGTAAGCACCCGCTTTGATTTCATTGGGGTTTTGCAAAACCAAATGGAGCGGATAAGGGGAATCGAACCCCTGTCACAAGCTTGGGAAGCTTGGGTAATACCATTATACGATATCCGCGAATCATCTTGAAAGTAGGCGGCATGATGGCCTATCCCTGAATATTTGGAAACTACGTTTATTTGTTCCCGCTAGATGTCTACTTTCGGCCGCAAGCGGTCATTGGCGAACAACGGCTAAAGACCAAAAGAGGATATTCATTGCGCCTATTGACGGCCTGCTAAGGCAAGACCTTTTGCCATTTTTAAAAGCTACAGCTCCATTCATCCCATGGCTTTCCATTTGACAGCATGCCCGATTCGACGCGCGTGCGTGTTTCAACACTATAAATTGAACTGGGCCACTTTCGCATGTGCCCCTTGCCAAAACCAGCAATGCCCGTAATTCGGTAGTAGTCAGCAAGATCACGAAATGAAGGATTCTCCCACGCAAGCATTTGTGAGAGCTTTGAGATAAGAACCCCAATGGGGGTAAACTGCTCGATCTGTTGTTCATGCGCACTAGTGTGTCCGACATAAACTGTGGTTGCTGATCCATTCGGACCATATATCGGTGCCATAGTTGCCCAGTCAGGATCATGATGCGGCCCAATAAAAGTAATCTTCTTAGAGCTCCATGCACCAAGATCTGCGACACACAGAATATCTAGCAATTGGCGAGGATGAGTGACATGCAAATCATCAGTTTCTATTAAATTTTTCTTGATGTTTTCCTCGGGTGTGGAGCCCTCGCCTTTCCACGCATGCGAGTGAGCTAGTAGACCATACACAATAGGTGTATGTAATTCCCTGTACGGTGTTCCAGTACGCATTTGATAGAGGTTCTTGATTTTCGCGCAGTTCTCCATTGTTTTAGAAATATGTGACGCTTTCAGTGTTGTTTTACATTCAAATGCGGCAGCGACACCAGCAGCAAGATAGAGTTTCTTATTTAGGAGCTTCTTTGGATAGGAACCCTTCAAAACAAGCACATCAATTTGGGGGCTCGTTTCACCGGTTTCACTAATAATTCGCCCTTTGGTGACCACTTCATAGGTACGTGGAAGCCAGTCTCGTAGAAGTTCCGCCCAATTCTCTTCTCCCTGATCTCCCGCTGTACCAGGGTCCTCAGTCGCACGCATCTGTATGCGGTTGTACTCTGCATTCATGTCAGTGCTTATTTGATTCATGAAGTTGTATAAATCGTGTGATTTCTTATTAGACATTAACGTCATCCTGGTTTCTTTATCGCGTAGCTGGACGCTTATCATACACTATATCAGCCAGGCCCTCACAAAATTATTAAATACAAATAAAATATGGATGAATGCCCCTTTTTGGTCGAAAGCAGTCATTCGCATGAGCTCAAGATGCGGGTGATTGATATCAATGTCCCAATGAACAATTGACCCGCCTAAATCAGGGTTTCTTATGGTGCTTTATAGACTGTTGATAATAAAGAGTTTTTCTTGGCGGGTGCTAGTTTTCCAATGATGGTGTCCAATGAACTACCATTGTAAGACACCCGCTTAAGGCATTGAAAAAATGTTAAATGTGTATCAGGCCAGTTCAGGATGGTGCCAGAGCGTCTGTCCGTCACTCTCCTTGTGGATGCGCTGCATCATCGAAATGTGGGCTTCATGCTCATGGTCAGCGATAGGAGGTGTGCTACGCTTCATGAGATTTGCTGTTTCTGCTTTCTCATCGCGGCCTCTGGAGTGCTCGGGAAGCTGAACAAAGCTTGAGGCTGGCAGGCTTGGAATATCCATGCCGAGTGAGAACTGGCGGCCACCGGTCATGCCGAGATAGACCTCAGCTAGTAGCTCGGAATCAAGTAGAGCGCCATGCAACTCACGATGGCCGCGCTCTATTTCGTAACGGTCACACAGTGCATCCAGATTATTACGCTGATTCGGATGTTTTTTACGGGCAAAGGCGAGTGTGTCGATCACCTGAATATCCTGAATGTTCGGTAAATCGTTCAGGTGCAGCTCATGCATGATGAAACCAAGGTCAAATGAGGCGTTATGAATCACCAGTGTAGCTCCCTCAATAAAGTCGAGGAACTGTTGGGCGATGTCTCGGAATTTCGGTGCATGTTTGATCTTGGCATTATCAATGCCGTGGATGCGTACTACTTCTGCCGGAATATTCCGCTCAGGATTGATGTAGTGGTGAAAGACATGGTTGTCGCCGGAAAGTACTTTGCGATTAAGTACTTCAATCGCACCGATCTCAACCATGCGGTCGCCATTCAAGGGTGAAAGTCCTGTCGTTTCAGTATCAAGCATGATCAATCGCATGGCGGCAGTATAGCTCTCTTTGCCGTTCTGCCAATGCTGTTTTTTACTAAGTGTAGTGGTTTTAATGCATGCCAGACCCTGTATGTTGTTGTGAATAGGGACTTTTTGATGAAATAAACAGTCCGAATTCAGTCGGAAGGTGATCTGCCCGGCATCTGCTGCCCGGTTCCGGCAACAGCGTTACTCATATTACCAAGTATTCTGCTGGTGAGCTGCCGCATTATCTCTCCAGCAGTGACTCCTTCGCTTGAGACTCCGACATTATGCATCATAATTTTTGGCAGTCGTATGCGTTTGGGGCCTTTGCCTGTCGCCGGGGTGCGTAGTCTGGCCATCGATGTTTCAACAATGAGCTTGCGGATGATGAACTTTAGCGGAGAGCTGTGCTCTGACTTACGGTAGCGCTGCGCATGAATTTGGCGTTTCAATGTGTCGACATTGGAGATGCCGGCATCATTGATCTCATAAACTGCATCCGCCCCGCGAATCACGACCTCATTAAGAATAATGGGATTGATGGCTGTTTTCTCGGTGTTGATTCTGAATGTGATTTTGCCAAGCTGAATAATATTGGTATCACTAAAGCCTGGTGGGTTGGCAACTTTAATGCCTGCAATACTACCTCTGCCTCGCTGCCGGTCTGTTCGGATCTCTGCAACAGTGAGCTCCGTGGTGAGGACTTTAGATCCATGGCTCTGGATAATGGTTTGCAGCACACCATCCAGATTGTTCCACAGATAGATGCCTGCGGTGACAGTTAGCAGAATCACCGCAATCAAACCGAGCAAAAACTTTTTCATGGGTGACTTGCCACTACCGGACTGCTTTGCCGCAGCAGCGTTTACTCTTAAGGCCGCTGCCGCAGGGGCATGGACTATTGCGGCCAGCTTCACTGACATCACATGCTCCATCCAGATAACGCCAGTGGCCATCAACCTGCGCAAAGCGGCTGGTTTCATGCAGCGCCATAATCTTTGATCCCTCACGGAATCCGGCAATAAATTCGACTGTGTCAGTAGTAGCATGGACGATAGTAAGCCCGAGCCAGTCACTGCTGGTTGGTGAAACTTTCGATGGGCGAGTATCGGGATGCCAGCTGCTGTGAAGATATTTCCAGCAACCCTGCACATAGGCTGCGTAGCGTGAGCGCATCAGTGCCTCGGCAGTGGGGGCAGTAGCGCCGGCAATGATCGGCTCGCAGCAGTTGGCAAAGGTGTTGCCGCTGCCGCAGGGACAGACTTGGTAATCAGGCATCTGCCTCATCCGGATCGATAATATGGCGGACAATATCTTCTTCAGTGAAATTTTCGCCGCATACCGTTTTCTTCCGCAGGGAGATGCCCGCCGCATGTACGGAGTCCTTGCTGCCTGAAATCAGATGATGCCACGCAAACAGTGGTTTACCTTCATGCAGCAGGCGGTAGGCACAGCTCTCTGGCAGCCAGCTGTACTGCTGATCGGAAAAAGTGCGGATATCCATGCAGTCGGGCACAATGGTGGTGCGCTGCGGGTAATCGGTGCAGCGGCAGGTGTTGTCGTTAAACAGATGGCAGCGTATATCGGTGTAGAGGATTTCAGCGCTATCCTCATCCTCAAATTTCCATACACAGCAGCGTCCACAGCCATCACAGAGGCTTTCCCACTCGTCATCACTCATTTCAGCCGCACTTTTCTCTTTCCAGAACATGATAGCCCACCTTTGGCGGCCAACACTACCCACAATCCCCCACCAACAAAACCAAATGGAAGAGTTTCGTTGCAGATCAATAGCTTCCGCGTTTTTCTTCTCTAAATACATTTATTTATTTGTAGCTCGCAGGGGTGTGGCTCAATGGTTCTTCCGGTGTGGCAAGGGCTCAGGCGGGGTTGACAAGGGTTGAATGGTGGACAATATTGGCGATTGGTGGGGAAATGTGGGTAAGGTTTCCAATCAGTGGTAAGGGAGAGGATAGAAACAGATGTTTCAGGGTGAGTTCAGTAATAACATGGATGAGAAGGGGCGCGTAAGCATCCCTGCTGCATTTCGTGATGCGCTGAATAAATTTCATGCAGATGGCCAGTTGATTATTACGCGTTCGCATAACACACCGTGTTTAGTCGCCTATCCAACGCGTGAATGGAAACGTCTGCAATCCGTGATTAATGAGATGCCTGCAGAGGTTAGACCCCATTTCAAACGAATAGTTGTCATGCCGTCACAGGTGTTTACGCCTGACAGACAGGGACGTATTTTATTGGCAGGCGTACTTCGTGAGCATGCCGGTCTGTCCCGTGTTGTTCATTTTGCCGGAATCGGTGGAACTTTCGAGATTTGGGATAAGGATAAACTGGATGATCAGATGAAATCCAGTTTTGAGGCAGTGCAGAATTTCGCACTGGATATGTAATGTGGGCGGCGACAACAGCTATGCCGAACACATCCCAGTCCTCCGCGACGCCTTTATTGAAGCGATGCTTACCGATGCCGATGGATCTTACGTTGATTGCACCTTCGGGCGCGGCGGACACAGCCGCGAGCTGCTTGCAAGACTCTCAGAAAAAGGGCGCTTGCTTGCCATCGACCGCGATCCTGAAGCTATTGCAGAGGGAGAGAGGCTTGCAGCCGAGGACTCCCGCTTCTCCATCGTACATGCAGATTTCGCACGCCTTGGTGAAACCCTTGATGAGATGGGGTGGTCCCAAGTGAGTGGTATCGGTTTCGATCTCGGTGTCTCTTCGCCGCAGGTGGACAATGCAGAGCGTGGTTTTTCATTCCAGAAGGATGGGCCGCTGGATATGCGTATGGACTCATCCTCAGGTCAGCCGCTCTCCAGGTTATTGGAGCGCATCTCCGAGCGTGAACTGGCTGACATTATCTATCGCTTTGGTGATGAACGCCACTCGCGCCGCATCGCCAGATCTATCCTCAAGGCAAAACAAGAGGGTAAGCTCAATACAACCTCCGATCTGGAGAATATCTGCTTCCATGCTACGCCGAAGCAGGGGCGCCACGGCGGCGCACACCCTGCCACGCGAACCTTTCAGGCGCTGCGCATCTGGGTTAATGAAGAGATGAATCAGATTGATGAGGGGTTGAAGGCTGCTGTTGCCCACCTCAAACCGGGCGGCCGACTGGCGGTGATCTCGTTTCACTCAGGTGAAGATCGTCGCGTACGTGATTTTATCGAAGATCAGGTGCATCCATGTAAATGTCCACCACAGATGCCGATGTGCGTGTGTGGGAAAACGCCCTCCATGCGCTGGCTGCAGAAGAAACCTGTTCGCCCGAGTCAGGACGAGATCGATCTCAATCCGCGTTCACGCTCCTCATTGATGCGTGTGGCTGAGCGTCTCTCCGAATCCGAAGGCAAGAAGTTGGCCGGTTACAGCGTGGCTGATCTCTGATGGCCTCCTTTCTCAAACCGTGGCTGCTGGTGCCGGTTCTCGCCGGAGTGCTCTCCGCAGGTCAGATATGGGTCTCTCACCTTCGTTATGAGTTATCTCTGGAGACGCAGCGTTTGAATGCCGAAAAGCAGGATGCCCTTGGGCAGGCCAGCAAGCTTCGTCTTGAGCTTGCCAGCATGACCCGCCCAGAGCGGCTGCGTCAGCTGGCGCAGCAGAAGCTGGGCATGGCGCCTCCCAAACCAGATCAGGTGGTGAATCCGTGAGCGACAAGCAGCAGGTTTTTGTTCGCCGCCGCATCGAAGCGGTAGCAGGGCTGCTGGCGCTGGGAATGGTGCTGCTGCTGGTGCGTGCAGTTGATCTGCAGTGGTTGCAGGCTGATTATCTGACATCACTGGCTGAGAAGCAGCGTTATCGCCAATTCACCGCGGTTGCGCCTCGTGGTGCCATCCTCGACAGTAAAAGCCGCACCCTTGCTGAGAGTGTGGAGACACCATCGATTGCTGCCATGGCCGATGAAGTGCCTGCAGAGCGCATAGCGGATCTGGCTCGTGCGCTGGGTCTGTCGAGCAAAAAAGTAGAGCGCAAGCTGAAAAAGCGTCACGGCTTTGTCTGGTTGGCGCGTCAGGTTCCACCGATGATCGCAGAAAAGGTGATGGCTCTGAATATTCCCGGCGTGCGCATGGAGAAAGAGTGGCGCCGTTATCATCCACTTGGCCCTGAAACCGGTCATCTGCTCGGCTTTGTCGGTATTGATGGTAAAGGATTGGAGGGGGCTGAGCTAAGCTGGAATAGTACTTTAACCGGAGAGCCGGGCATTCGTCAGGTGCGCCGCGATGCGCGCGGCCACTCTCTGCCCGATGGTTCATGGTTACGTGAACCTGCGCCTGGAAAATCTATTAAGCTGACCATCGATGCATCGATTCAAAGTGTTGCTTATGCTGCACTTGCTGATGGTGTTCGCCATCAGAATGCCAAGGGCGGATCGGTAGTTGTGCTGCGTCCTGCGGATGGGGCGATTCTGGCGATGGCCAACTGGCCCGGATATAACCCTAATAATTTCCGCAATTTCAAACCCGGACAGTGGCGTAACCGTGCCGTCACCGATGTCTTTGAACCCGGTTCAACCTTGAAACCATTCTCTGTCGCGGCGGCACTCACCTCCGGAAAATGGAAACCCGACTCCATTGTCTATTGTGAAAAGGGGTCGATGCAGGTTGCCGATTATACTATTAAGGATGATCACCCTGAGGGGTGGCTCGATCTGACCGGCATCATTGTTAAATCAAGTAATATCGGAGTGGCCAAGCTGGCACTCGATATCGGCCCCGAACCGCTGTATGAGATGTTAAGCAGTGCGGGATTCGGGCAACGAAGCAGGATGGGGTTAGGCGGAGAATCGCCTGGCATTGTACTATCCTCTGAGCGGTGGGGTCCTGTTGAAACGGCCAACATCGCTTTCGGACAAGGTATCGCCGTTACGCCGTTGCAACTTGCAGCGGCCTTTTCCGTTTTAGCGAATGAGGGTCTGTACGTGGCGCCAAGGCTGCTTGCAAATGATATGCAGGCTGCGCAAAACGCATCGCACAGAGTGATGCAGGCATCGGTAGCACGCCAGGTGATGAGCATGCTTGAGTATGCCACAAGTGCAGATGGCACAGGTTCAAAGGCCGTGCCGGTAGGCTATCGTGTAGCTGGCAAAACAGGCACCGCCCAGAAGCCGGATGAGCGGGGTCGTTACAGTAAGGACAAATATACGGCGGTGTTTGCAGGCGTCGCACCGGTTGATAATCCGCAGCTGGTCATTGTGGTGGTGATCGATGAGCCGCAGAAGAGCATGTATGGCGGCCAGGTTGCCGCACCTATTTTCCGACAGGTGGCAGAGAGTGCACTGCCTTATCTCGGTGTGCCTGCAGAGATGAAAAACCATGGTCCATGGCAAGCTATGGAGGTTGCTGTTGCAGCGCCCGCTTATGAAGCTGAAAGCACCTATGGCATGTCGATGCGTGAGGTGCGCCGTTTTGCCGCCAGCCGCGGCCTGCGTCTGCATGTGCACGGTTCAGGCTGGGTAACACGCCAGAAGCCTGCCAATGTGGTGGCGTTGAATAGCAACGAATCACTTGAGGTGTGGTTAAATGAGTAATCAACCCCATGCAACAGCTCTGGAAGAGGGCTTCTCATTGCAGCAGCTGGCTGAGGGGCTTGGCAGCCTTGAACTCGATGGCGCTGATGATGTGATGATCATGGGTATCTGTGATGACTCACGTCAGGCCAAGCCGGGTTATGCCATGTTATGTCTGCCACGCGCCGCTGCACAGGCCGATGCTTATGCCGAAGCGGCCAATGCGCAGGGTGCAACGGCCATTATCAGTGTTGGCATGAGCGTAAAAACAGAGCTTCCTCAGCTTCATCTTGAATCGATGCAGCAGGCAGGCGCACTGCTTCGCCGGCTGTTTAAAACCGAACAGGCTGGCGCCCACCTTTATGGTGTGACCGGCACCGATGGCAAAACCAGTGTGGCCTGGATGTTGCGTGAGGCACTCACTCGCTATCAGACGCGCCCGGTCTGGAGCACCGGCACACTGGGCTGGATGCGCTCACCTGATGATATTTGTGATATCGGTAATACCACGCCGTCACTATTGACCATGCATGCAATGCTGACTGCCGCCTGCCTTGAGGATGTGCACTCGGTGGTGTGTGAGGTCTCTTCACACGGCATTGCCCAGCAGCGTATTGCAGGCATGGATTTCAGAACGGCGATCTGGACCAATATGGGTCACGATCATCTGCAGGATCATGGTGGTTATGGCCCCTACCTGGCAACCAAGGCCGGTTTTATCCGTGATGCCGCAGCGCATGGCGGCAATGTGATTGCCAATGCCGATCATGCCGATATCCGCGAACTGGCACCGGAGTTGGCCTGCTGGTATGGCCACGGCCTGTTTCGTGATGATGTTGACCTGGCCTGGGAGCAGGAGCTGCCCGGTCTGCTGCGTCTGCGTAGCAATGGCGAAGAGGTGGTGATTGAGGATGTCCCTCTGGGTGATTTTCATGCCGAAAATGTGGCCTGTACGGCACTTTCGCTGATGACTTCACAGGGGGTTGCGCTGCAGGAGTTGCCTGAACTGCTCACCGGCATCACCGCGCCTCCGGGCCGCATGCAGGATGTGCTGGCCGGATTCGGACAGGTCTTTATCGATTATGCACATACCCCTGAAGCACTGGAGAGCTGTCTGAAAGCAGCACGCAAACTGGCACGCAATCGCCTGATTGTAGCCTTTGGCTGTGGTGGTGAACGTGACCGTGAAAAACGGCCGCAGATGGGTGAAATTGCCTCTGAACTGGCTGATGTGGTCTGGATTACTTCGGATAATCCACGTGGCGAGTTGCCGGCAGTCATCGCATCGGAGATCGAGTTCGGCATGGTGCAGCCATACCATGCCGAAGTGCATCTGCAGCTGGATCGGGAGCAGGCGATTGCCGAGGCGATCGAAGCTGTCGAAGAGGGTGATATTCTGATTATTGCCGGTAAGGGGCATGAGGCCTACATGGAGGTATGCGGCAGGCGCCAGCCATGGAGTGATGCCGATATCGCCGAGTCCTATCTGCAGAAGAAAAACATGAGCCCGGATCTTCGTAGCGCGGAGGCCAACTGATGCGCCTGAGCGGAGCTGAGATTCAACATGCCACTAACGGCAGCTGGCACGGCGCTGTGCCCGAGATGATCAGCTCGGTTGTGACTGATACACGCAGTTTTGCCGCGGGTGAGGCATTTCTTGCATTGCGTGGGCCGAGCTTTGATGGCCATAACTTTGCTGCATCTGTGGCTGATCGGGCGGTGGCTCTGATCGGTGATAGTGAAGGTGTAAAACGTTGGCGTGATCTGGATAACAGTAAGCTTGAGGTGAATGATACCCTGCAGGCACTCGGTGATATTGCCCATGCATGGCGCAACCGCCTTGCGCAGACGACCGTGATTGCCATTACCGGCTCGTTTGGCAAAACCAGTCTGCGCTCGCTTCTGGAGAGTGGTTTCACTGCTCTGGGCGTGAAGATCGCAGCAACGCGTGCCAATCTGAATAATCTGATCGGTGTGCCACAGACGTTGCTGGCGGTGCCTATTGATGCCGATGTTGCAGTGATTGAGTGCGGCATCAGTGAAACCGGTGAGATGGCGCGGCTTGCAGCGATGGTACAGCCCGATATTGCCATCCTGACAGGTATGACTGCTGCCCACGCAGAGGGGCTTGGCGGACTTGCCGGTGTGGTGAGAGAGAAATCGCTGCTGCTTGGGCAGCTGAAAGAGGGCGGCTGGTGCGGTTTGGGTAGCGGTGTTTCTGTATTGCTTGAAACCAACAATATTAACAGGCCGGCAGAGAGCCTCTCGATGGATGATGAATCCAGCGCTGATGCGGTCTGCTGGCAGCTGGTTGGCCGTGAACTGCTGATGAGCTGGCAGGGACAGGAGGCTTCAATGACGTTGGTACTGCCCGCACTGCACTGGGCTGCCAATATCGCTTTTGCCGCTTCAATTATATTGCGCCATATCAACTGCAGTCGGGAGCTCTCTCTTGCTGAAGTCGTCACTGCCCTCTCCGACTGGCAACCGCCAGCGGGCCGCATGCAACCGTGCGAAGGTGTTAATGGCTCACTTGTGCTGGATGACTGTTACAACGCCAATCCTGTTTCGATGCAGGCGGCGATTGATACGCTGCGCGGGCTTGATGGTGGTCGTATTGCCATTCTCGGCGATATGGCGGAACTGGGTGCAGGCTCGGATGATGCACATGCCGCTATCAATCTTGATGGCCTTGACCGGGTCTACCTGATTGGCAGTTCTATGCGATTGCTGGCTGAGAAGAGTCCGCAGGCCCGCTGGTTTGCCACCACAGCCGATGCCGTACTGGCACTGGCAGATGAGTCATTTGCGGCGGGAGATACAATTTTGATTAAAGCTTCGCGTTCGATGGCACTGGAATCGATTGTGCGTCTGCTCTGCAGGCAGGAGGCCGCCCATGCTCTATAATCTCCTCTATCCGCTGGCCGATCAGTTCTCTTTCTTTAATCTGTTTCAGTACATCACCTTCCGTACCGTTTATGCGCTGGTCACCTCGCTGGTGATCTGCTGGGTATTCGGCCCGTGGTTCATCAAACATTTGAAATCACAGCAGGGTAAAGGGCAACCGATCCGTGATGACGGGCCGCAGACGCATCTGATCAAGCAGGGTACACCAACCATGGGTGGTCTGCTGATTCTCATCGCTTTAACCATCACCACCCTGCTCTGGGCAGATTTGACCAACGGCTTCATCTGGCTGGCACTGTTGGTGACACTCGGTTATGGCCTGATCGGCTGGCTGGATGACTACCTGAAAATTATGCGCAGTAATCCCAAAGGCTTGGCCGGACGCTGGAAATTGCTGTTGCAACTACTCTTCGGCGGCATAGCTGCTGCGGGCTTGTGGATGATGACCGACCCGATTGTCGATATTCCCTTCTTTAATATGCAGTGGGATATGGGTTGGTTCTATCCGGTATTCGTGGTGTTTGTGCTGGTCGGTTCATCCAATGCGGTGAATCTGACCGATGGTCTGGACGGCCTTGCCGTAGCGCCAACCTTTATGGTTGCCAGCTCTCTGGCTGTGGTGGTTTATCTGGCCGGTCACGCCAAGTTCTCTGCCTATCTGATGATCCCTTTTGTGCCCGGAGCAGGAGAGCTGGCAGTATTCTGTGGTGCGCTGGTCGGGGCATGTCTTGGTTTCCTCTGGTTCAATACCTATCCGGCACAGGTGTTTATGGGTGATGTCGGAGCCCTATCCCTGGGTGGTGCGCTCGGCTTTGTCGCCTGTGCAGTACACCAGCAGTTTCTACTGGCCATCGCCGGTGGCCTGTTTGTGCTGGAGGCTGTATCGGTAATGGTGCAGGTGGCCAGTTTTAAAATGACCGGTAAACGCGTTTTCCGTATGGCGCCGATCCATCACCACTATGAGTTGAAGGGGTGGCCGGAGCCCAAGGTGATCGTACGCTTCTGGATTATCTCGATTCTGCTTGCGCTGGTGGCGCTCTCCACCCTGAAGATTCGATGAACGCCCAGGATCTGCATATGAGTGATGATCAGCTGACAGCAGTCATCGGCATGGGTAAAACCGGTCAGGCGGCAGCGGCTTTTCTACTGCGCCACGGTATGCGCTGTGAAGCCTTTGATGAGAAGAAGGTCTTGCTGCCGCAGGAGCTGGATATACCGCTACATATCGGAAAATTGAAAGCGGCTGCGCTAAAACGTTTCTCCCGCATTATTGTCAGTCCGGGCATCAACTGGAACCATCCGGCGCTGGTTGACGTGCGCGCCAGTGGTATGCCTGTATACGGTGATCTGGAGCTGTTCTGCGAGTACTACCGTGGTGATACCATTGCCATTACCGGAACCAATGGCAAAACAACAACAGTCTCCCTGATCAGTACCATGCTTGATACACTGGCTGGTGGCATTGAAGTCGGTGGCAATATAGGCACGCCGATGCTCGATCTGTTAGGCGATGAAGACCCTGTGCGTATTGTTCTGGAGCTCTCCAGCTTCCAGCTTGAGCGCGCCAGCCCGATTCGTCCGCGCTGGGCGGCACTGCTGAACATTCAACCCGACCATGCCGATATGCATGTCGATGAGGCCGCTTACCGGGCAGCCAAACTGCGTCTGTTTGCAAGGCAGGGTGAAGGCGATAAAGCGATGCTGCCTGCTGATAGTGAATGGGATGGGCTGGCTGCAGAGCTGAAGGGGCGCGGTGTTTATGTGCGCCGCTTTGGTGTTGGTGCACCTGAGATGCTGGATTGCGGTGTGCAACTGCTGGAAGATGGTTCGTGGCGTCTGTTCTGGCACCACTACCATATTGCTGAGTTTATCTCCTCTGATGATCTGCCATCCAAAGGCATGCATCAGCATATCAATCTTGCCGTGGCTGCGCAGGCAGCTACCGATTACGGGGTCTCTGCCAGCGTGGTACATCAGGCACTGACCTCTTTCAGAGGACTGCCGCACCGCTTGCAGTCACTCGGCATTGTGGCCGGGCGCGAGTGGTTTAACGACTCCAAGGCAACCAACCCGGATGCGGCTATCGCAGCCATTCAATCCTTTCATCAGGTGATCTGGATCTGTGGTGGCCTGCGTAAGGGGCTGGATGTCTCGGTCTTAAAGGACGCCGTCTCTAGCCATGTCGAGCATATCTATGTTATCGGCAAAGATCCTAAAGCGTTTGTCGAGCTGGCAGAAAAAGCCGGTGTGCCGGTTACCTTTGTCAAAACAGTTGATCAGGCGGTCAAGCAGGCGGCTAAGGCGCAACAGGGCTTGCCGGTTCTGCTCTCTCCCGCAGCGGCCAGTCAGGATCAGTTCAGTGATTATGCCGAACGCGGCAGTGCCTTTGTCGATGCTGTCAAAGCGCTGGAGGTGAAGGCATGAGTGTGAAAGCAGCCAAACGCCTTGCGCCGCCCGATCCGATTCTCACCGGCTGTGTGTTGGCACTACTGGCTTTCAGCGTGTTGATGGTCTACAGCACCAGCATCTCTGTGGCTGAAGTGCGTTACAATGATCCGCTGCGCATTATCAGCCACTGGCTTGTCTATATTCCGATAGGACTGCTGTTGATGTGGTTTGTTTCACGTGTGGATGTGACCTGGTGGCGTGCGATTGCCCTACCGGTTCTAGGTGTTGCTGTACTGATGATGATTGCCGTGCTGGTACCGGGAATAGGGCGTGAGATCAACGGGGCCCAGCGCTGGTTCTCGCTGTTGGGGCTGACACTGCAGCCGGTTGAGATACTTAAACCTGCCATCGTCATCTATATGGCCTATTACATGGGCTCATTTCCAGATCGTCTGCACAGCTTCTCAAGTGGTCTGGCGCCGATGCTGGTAGTTCTGATGTGTTCACTGGCGATGCTTCTGCTGCAGCCTGATTTTGGTAGTTCAGCGCTGCTGTTTGCCGTCTGTTTCTCCATGTGGTTTGTCGGTGGTGTGCCGATTCGCCATCTGGCACTGCTGCTACTTACCTTCTTGCCGCTGGCTGTGGTTGTTCTGATTGCTGAACCCTACCGTTTGCAGCGCCTGACCAGCTTCCTTGAGCCATGGAATGATCCCTATGGCAGCGGTTATCAGCTGATCCAGTCGATGATCGCCTTTGGCAGTGGTGGTCTGGTTGGAACCGGAGTCGGTCAGGGTGTTCAGAAGCTCTTCTACCTGCCGGAAGTGTTTACCGACTTTATCTCGGCCAGTATTGGCGAAGAGCTGGGGCTGCTTGGTATCGTAGCACTGATTCTGCTCTTTGCACTGCTGCTGGGGCGCGGTATCTGGCTGGCAATTCAGTGTGAGGAGATGTTTTCACGCCTGCTTATTCTCGGTTGCGTTATGATTCTCGGCCTCGCCTTCATCATTAATCTCGGTGCTGCCATGGGGCTGCTGCCTACCAAAGGTATGCCGATGCCGTTTGTCTCTTATGGTGGTAGTGCACTGATCGGGGAATGTCTGTTGATCGGTCTGATTCTATCTGTGCAGCGCCACAGCTCGGGTAATCAGCGCCTGCCACGGCAGGCACCCGTGAAGAGACAATCCAGATCTAAACCAGTGATCAAACGTAAAGCTAAAGTCCAGGAGCCAGTCATGGAACCTATGGATGAAGGGCTGGAGCATCTGTTTTGAGTAACACGCCTGTTCTCTGTATCGCCGGTGGTGGAACCGGAGGTCACGTCATGCCTGCACTGGCATTGGCGGATGCGGCGCGTAGCCGCTGGCCAGCCTTGCGTGTGAACTTTATCGGTGCCGAGCGTGGACTTGAGGCGAAACTGTTACCTGAACGTGGTGAGTCCGTGCTGCTGCTTGCGATGCATGGCGTGAAAGGTGCCGGTTTTGTGCAGCGCCTGCGTGTATTGCTGTGGGAACTTCCCAAAGCGGTGCTGCAGATTCGCAGATCATGGCGTGATCAGCAGCCTGACCTGCTGGTTGGCGTGGGTGGTTACGCAAGCATTTCAGGTGTTTTAGCAGCCCTTCTGAGCCGGATTCCGGTTGTGCTCTATGAACAGAATGCGATGCCGGGACTGGTGAACAGAACACTGGCCCGCTTCTGCCGTCGTATCATGCTCGGCTTTGCCGAGGCATCGCATCATCTCTCATCCGGCGTTAGTCACGCGGTGACCGGCAATATTGTTCGTGATGTGATTGCTGAAGTGCAGTGGCAGCCACACACGCCACCTAAACTGCTGGTGATGGGCGGCTCCCAGGGCGCGCTGGTGCTTAATCGCACGATACCGCAAGCATGTGCACAGCTGATCAGAGAGGGGCGCGAGTTCACGGTCTGTCATGTGGCGGGCAAGGATGAAGTGGCGCGCAGTGAGGCAGAGCGAATATACAGCGAGGCAGGTATCAGAGCCGAGGTGCTCGGTTTTTGTGATGATATGGCCGCTTTTTATGCTTCAGGTGATCTGATGATTGCTCGATCCGGTGCGATGAGTGTGACTGAGGCTGCCATATCCGGTATGCCGAGCCTGTTTGTGCCACTGCCGCATGCTGCTGATGATCATCAGCGCTTTAATGCCCAGAGCCTGGCTGATGCGGGTGGCGCGCGTCTGCTGGTGCAGTCCGAGATGACTCACGAAACAGTGGCGGCAGCACTGGATGCATTGATGTTTGATCAGAGCGAACTTACCCGCATGTCTCAGGCTGCCAGAGCCTGGGCACCTTTTGATGCCAGAGAGAAGCAACTGGATGTGCTGGCGGAATTTTTGCCCGATTGTGGAGAAAAGCTATGAAGATGCGTGTGCAGCATATTCACCTGATCGGTATCGGCGGTATCGGCATGAGCGGTATTGGCGAGCTGCTGTTTAATCAGGGTTTTAAGGTGCAGGGTAGTGATGTGGCTGAGAGCCAGAATGTCAGGCGCCTGCGCAGCCTCGGTATTGAGGTTGCCATCGGCCATGCGGCGGAGAATCTGGGTGATGCGCAGGTGGTGGTGGTCTCTTCTGCCATCGATAGCCGCAATCCGGAAATTGCTGCGGCCCATCTGCAGGGCATTCCGGTGATTCCGCGCGCCGAAATGCTGGCTGAATTGATGCGTATGAAACAGGGCGTAGCTGTGGCAGGCAGCCATGGCAAAACCACCATGACCTCACTGATTGCTCATGGTATGGAAGCGGCAGGCCTTGATCCGACCTATATTATCGGTGGCCGCCTTACCGCCACAGGTAGCAATGCCCGTTTGGGAGCCAGTCCATGGCTGGTTGCAGAGGCCGATGAGAGTGACGGCTCCTTCCTGCGTTTGAGTCCTACCATCGCCGTGGTCAGCAATATCGATCCTGAACATCTTGATCACTACGGAGATTTTGAAACACTGCTGGAAGCGTTCCACACCTTTGTCTCACTGGTACCATTTTACGGGCTGGTTGTTCTGCATCACGAGCATCCGAATGTGGCGGCACTGCGTGAGCGGTTGCATAAGCCGGTGACCACCTATGGCAGCAGTCCACAGGCCGATATCCATCTTCTGGAGAGCAGGGCTGATAGCGAAGGGCAGGTGTTCCGCGCAGCCAGCCGTGAGCTGGGGCCACTTGGCGAGTTCAGACTGCCTATGCCGGGCAGGCATAACGCTGAGAATGCGCTGGCCGCAATCACCGTGCTGCTGGATCTGGGTATCGACATTGAGACCATCCGCAGCTCTCTTGCCAGCTTTGAAGGTATTCAGCGCCGTTTCCAGCGCAGCCGCATCGGCGAGGGTGTGCTGGTTGATGATTACGCCCACCATCCCAAAGAGGTGATGGCAACACTTCAGGCCGCGCGCGACTGCTGGCCTGATCGCCAGATGACAGTGATTTTCCAACCGCACCGATTCAGTCGTACCCGTGATCTGATGGATGAGTTTATGGGCGCATTTGATAATGCCAACGATGTGGCACTACTGCCGATCTATGCCGCCAGTGAGTCGGAGATCGCAGGTGTCAGCAGTCAGAGTCTGATGGAAGGGATGGCTGTGCGTGGTCATCGTGGCGTTTCGTTGCTTGCAGATCTGCAAGAGGGGCATGCATTGGCCAATACTGCACTGCAACGTGGTGATATTGTGCTGCTGATGGGCGCCGGCTCTATCGGCACTCTGGCTCAGCAGCTGCGTGATGAGGCTGCAGCATGATGGCCTCGCAGATTGATGACCTGCAGCTGGTCCCGCCGGTGCTAGAAGATGCATGGGTGACACCGTTGGCTGGTCTTGGCGCGCTGCGTGAACAGGAGTCGATGGCACGCCACACCACCCTTGGTGTCGGCGGCCCTGCCCGCTGGTTTTTCCGGCCTGCTGATCGTGCCGCCCTCGCCAGTGCCGTAGCGCTCTGCCCTGAGGATGTTCCGATTCTGCCGCTTGGACGTGGCAGTAATATGCTGGTGCCCGATTTCGGCATCAATGCACTGGTGGTTGATCTCAGTGAGCTTAATGCATCCCATATCGAAGGATGTCTGGTGCATGCCGAGGCGGGTGTGCGCATGAGTCGTCTGGCCCGCCAGTGCGCTGAGCACGGGCTCTCCGGTTGTGAGTTTATGGCTACCGTGCCCGGTGATATCGGTGGCGGCGTGGCGATGAATGCAGGCTGCTTCTCGCAGCAGGTTTCCGATGTCTTAACCCACATTGAGGTGATGCTGCGCAGTGGTGAGGTCGTTGAGATCGATGCGGCTGATCTGCAGATGGATTACCGCCACACCGTGCTGCCGCCGCAGAGTCTGGTGATCAATGCCTGTTTTGAACTGCGTCCGGATCATCCTGATCAGATTCGTGAACGGATGCGCACCATGCGTTCCCGTCGCAGTGCAACCCAGCCTCTGGCCCTGCCGAACTGCGGTTCAGTGTTCAAGAATCCTGACGGTGACCATGCCGCACGTCTGATTGAAGCGGCAGGTTTGAAAGGTTTTGCTATCGGTGGTGCCCGCATCTCAGACCAGCATGCTAATTTTATTGTTAATGAGGGTGAGGCGAGCAGTGCCGATATTGTTGCCCTCATAGACCGCGCCCAGCGCGTGGTGAAAGAGAAATTCGAGATCGAACTGGAGACAGAAGTGCGCATGGTGGGTGAGTGGCTGTGAATATGTTGTCCCGATTCGGCCGCGTAGGCGTACTGATGGGTGGCAGCTCTGCTGAGCGGGAGATATCTCTGCGCTCTGGCCATGCTGTGCTAAATGCACTGCAAGGCGCGGGCGTTGATGCCGTGGCGGTTGAGCTCAACGATAACTGGAGCAACCAGATTGCAGGTGCAGACATCGATCGTGCCTTTAATCTCCTGCATGGCACGCTTGGTGAAGATGGCTGTGTGCAGGGGCTGCTGGAGGTGATGGGTATCCCCTACACCGGCTCCGGTGTCATGGCCTCAGCCCTCTGCATGAACAAACAGCTGAGCAAGCAGATCCTTAACCATGCCGGACTAAAAACGCCGGTGGATATTCCTATCGCTGAAGATGGCCCGATTCGCTATCCGGTATTCCTTAAACCTGTCTCTGAGGGTTCAAGTGTTGGTCTGCATCGCCTCTCCACGCAGCTGGAGTGGCAGGCGCTGGGTATTCACAATGCCAGGGGCTGGATGGCTGAACTGCCTGCTCACGGCGTTGAGATCGCTGTCTCTGTTCTGGATGGCAAAGCGCTGGCGCCGGTTGAAGTTGCACCGAAATCAGGTGTGTATGATTACGCATCCAAATATACCAGTGGTGCGACTGACTATTATTGTCCGGCACGTCTGCCTGCCGAGACGCTGCGTTACTGCATGCAGCGGGCAGAAGAGGCTGTTGCTGCGCTGCACTGCAGTGGTGCGCCACGTGTGGATATGATCGTCGAGAGTGGCGGTGAGCCGCTGGTACTTGAGGTAAACACCCTGCCGGGTATGACCGAGACCAGTCTGCTGCCCAAAGCGGCCGCAGCTGCAGGCATCAGTTTTGAGCAGTTGTGCATCGCTATTCTGGAGACAGCAACACTGGAAAATGTTGCCCTTCAACAGCCGCAAAGCCGCGAATCGGAGGTGGTGACATGAGCCGTAGCAACCACCGTCGTGCTGATCCGGAAGTGGTGAAGGCCAAACGCATGCGCACTGCAGGCCGTCTGGGCAAGATGTTTGCGCTGACCGCACTGATTGGAACCACGCTGTTTACCGGTTGGTGGCTCAATGGCGTGATGACGGTCGCTAAATGGCAGATCGAGGGTGATGCAGATCTGAAGCTGGCGATTGCCGAGCAGTTGGAAGCGATGCCCAAGCGCGATTTTATCAACACCCGCCCTGATGCGCTGGGTGAGCTTTGGATGCAACGGCTGCCGGATATGGATTCGGTGCAGATCAGTCGTGTGCTGCCCGATGCGCTGCATATTCGTGCCGTGGCACGTGTACCTGCTGCACTTTGGCAGGATGAGAAGAGTCAGCTGCAGCTCTTTGATGATAAGGGCAATGCCTATCGCGCTCTACAGCGCGGTGAATCACCGGATCTGCCGCTGTTGCGTGTGGCCAGAGAGCAATTGCCGCAGACGCATGCGCTGCTGCAGCTACTGCGCAGGCAGGATATGATAAATATCTCGGCACTGAGTGAGATCAAGGCAGCCAACCGCTACTGGCAGATCTATTTTTCGAAAGGTGTGACATGGAAGATTCCATTTGGTCAGGAGCAATCCGCCATGACACAGCTTTCAACTTTATTAAAACAACCGCGTTGGTCTAACCGTAACTGGCAAGTCGATGCACGTCTGCAGACGCGCTGGTTTATCCGGCCGGCTAAATATGGGGGAGTGATCTAATGTCCAAGCAAGATCAGCTACTGGTAGGTCTGGATATCGGTACAAGCAAGATAGCCTGTATCGTAGCCGAGGCATCACCGGATGGAAAAGTCGATATCATTGGAATCGGTACACACCCGTCACGGGGTCTGCGAAAAGGTGTTGTCGTAAATATTGAGAGCACAGTTGAATCGATCAGACTTGCGGTTGAAGAGGCGGAGCTGATGGCCGGCGTGGATATCCAGTCGGTCTTTACCGGTATCGCCGGTTCTCATATCCGTGGCTACAACTCTCATGGTGTGGTGGCGACGAAGAATAATGAGGTAACGCAGGAGGATGTCGATCGCGTCGTGGATGCAGCGCGGGCGATGAATATCCCTGCTGATCAGAAAATTCTGCATATCCTGCCTCAGGAGTACATCATCGATAATCAGGATGGTATTCGCGAGCCGATCGGCATGAGCGGTGTACGTCTTGAGGCCAAGGTGCATGTGGTTACCGGCGCAGTCTCATCGGCTCAGAATATCGTTAAGTGCTGCAATCGCTGTGATCTGGATGTCTCCGACATGGTGCTGGAGCAGGTGGCATCGAGTGAAGCGGTACTGATGCAGGATGAGAAAGATATCGGTGTGGTATTGGTTGATATCGGTGGTGGAACCACAGATATCGCCATCTTCCTCAATGGTTCGATTCGTCACACCCATGTGATTCCGATCGGTGGTGATCATCTCACCAACGACCTGGTGATCGGTCTGCGCACATCGGCGCGCGAAGCTGATCAACTTAAACGCAAATATGGTGCATGTATGACCAACCTCGTGCCGCCTGAGGATCAGATTGAGATCCCCAGTGTTGGCGGACGTTCACCGCGTCCAATGCCGAGGCAGGTGATGGCACAGATTCTCGAGCCGCGTGTAGAAGAGCTGTTCGAGATGATTAGAGATGAGCTGCAGCGCTCCGGTTTTCAGGAGCTGGTTGCTGCAGGCATGGTGCTGACGGGTGGCTCTTCGCTGCTCGAAGGCATGGTGGAGCTGGCAGAAGATATTTTTGATATCCCGGTGCGGTTGGGACGGCCGCAGGGAGTCGGAGGGCTGGTGGATGTTGTATCCAGTCCGATGTACGCCACAGGTGTTGGATTGATCCTGTACGGACATCGCTATCGTCAGAGTTCACAAAGCATCAAATCAAGTGATGGCAATGCGTTCGGCCGATTATGGAAGCGGATGCGCGGCTGGTTTGGTGATACAACGTAAGTAAGGGAAACAGTAGTAGTAATAAGCGAAGTGAAAACACAAACGGGAAAATAAAAAAAGGGAACCTGAGGAGGACCAGAAACATGGCAACGCTATTTACATTCGAAGATACATCGGCCCAATCGGCCAACATTAAAGTGATCGGCGTCGGCGGCGGCGGCGGTAACGCGCTGAACAATATGATCAGTCAGAAGCTGCGCGGCGTGGAATTTATTGTCGCTAACACCGATGCACAGGCGATCGAGAGAAATAATGCTGATATTAAGCTGCAGCTTGGCGCAGATATTACGCGCGGCCTTGGTGCAGGCGCCAATCCACAGATCGGGCGTGAAGCTGCGGCTTCCGAAATGGATCGCCTGCGTGAGTTTATGCAGGGCACCGATATGGTGTTTATTACTGCAGGCATGGGTGGCGGTACCGGAACCGGAGCGGCACCTGTGATTGCTGAAGCGGCTAAAGAGATGGGTGTTTTGACCGTGGCAGTGGTCACCAAACCATTCAACTTTGAAGGCAAGCGTCGTATGCGTCAGGCCGAAGCAGGAATCGCTGAGCTGCGCAAATATGTTGATACTCTGATCACCATTCCGAATCAGAAGCTGATCGGTGCGGTGGGTAAAAACACCAGCATGCTGGAAGCATTTCGCAAAGCTGATGATGTATTGCTGCAGGCCGTACGCGGTATTGCTGAGCTGATCACCCACACCGGTTACATGAATGTAGATTTCGCAGATGTGAAAGCGGTGATGAGTGAAACCCGTGGCGTTGCCATGATGGGTTCAGGTTCTGCCAGTGGTGAGAGCCGTGCCATTGAAGCTGCAGAGCGCGCTATCTCCTCACCACTGCTTGAGGATATCGATATCCACGGTGCTCAGGGTATTCTGGTCAATGTGACCGGTAATGAGGATATGACGCTGGCTGAGTATGATGAAGCGGTATCCATCATCCATAATATGGCTGATGAAGAGGCCAACATCATTTGTGGTATGGTTTATGACCAGGATATGAGTGAAGAGATTCGCGTGACAGTGGTAGCAACCGGTCTCTCCGCTGAAGCCAATATTCATCTGGCGACCTCCGATAGCAAATCTGAACCTATTGCCATGCCACGCATGACAACGCCTCATATTGGTGCAGTTCAGGCGCCGGTAGCACCTGCACCTGTTATGGCACCTGTTGCTGCTCAACCGCAGTCGCAGGGGCAGTCACAGGTTCAGCCTAAACCATTCGGTAATATCGACTTCAATGATGACGAGTTTGCCGTACCAACATTCCTGCGCAGGCAGGCCGACTGATCGGCCTTTTTGAGCAGGATATTTGGCTTTTGCGGTTTTTATGGCAGGGTTACGCAGTTGTAGATGGGGGTCTACTCTGGCGAGTGCTGGGTATGTGGGGTAAATCACATTGAATTCCAGTATCTTAGATAGAGTTCCCTCCGGTGATGTTCGAACCATTGACGTCATACATATGCTTTGCCCTGTTAGAAGGAGGCATACATGATTGTACAGAGAACACTGGATCATTCGATTCGATGTAGTGGCATCGGCTTGCATTCAGGTCGTAAGATTCAACTGGTCTTACACCCGGCAGCTGAAGACACAGGCATCACTTTCATTCGATCCGATCTTGGCGTAGAGGTCCCTGCAAGGGCCGAATACGTTACCGATACGCGACTCTGCACAACCATCGGCCATGACGGTGCTCAGATTTCAACTATCGAGCATCTGTTGTCAGCTTTTGCAGGTCTGGGCGTGGATAACGCTCGCATTGAAGTCAGTGGTCCAGAAGTTCCCATTATGGATGGATCATCCGCCCCGTTTGTGTTTCTGATTCAATGTGCCGGAATCCGCGAACAGACCAAAGCAAAGAAAGTTCTTCGTGTCCTTAAGCGCGTAGAGATTGAAGAGGGTGACAAGCGTTGCGCTCTCTATCCTGCGGCAGGTTTCAAGATCAGCTATCTGCTGGACTATGATCATCCGCTGCTGCGCAAACGCAAAGTCGCCATCAATTTTGCCCATCAGGCTTATACCCGTGAAATCTCCCGTGCCCGCACCTTCGGCTTCCTGCATGAAGTTGAAGCACTGCAGAAGGCGGGACTTGCACTCGGTGGTTCATTAGAGAATGCCATCGTACTCGATACCCATCGTGTCGTTAACGAAGGTGGTCTGCGTTATGATGATGAATGTGTTCGTCACAAGATTCTCGACACGCTGGGCGATCTCTCCCTTTCAGGTTATCCGATTGTCGGAGCCTTTGAAGGTGAGCTGACCGGCCATGATATGAACCACAAACTGGTAACCACACTGCTTGCCGATCCTTCGAGCTACCGTATCGAAGAGTTGATTGCAGATGAAGTTACCGCTGAAGAAGGCTTAGGCGAAGTACAACAGGCTTAACTCCTTAACGTTCCAATCTGTTTTCTCTGTTTATAAAGCAGGCCGGGCTTCCCTCCCGGCCTGTTTTTTTGTCTGAATAAAAAGGTCTTCTTCTCGCTACCGTGGACTGTTATCCCAAGTAATCGATGGAGTCAGAGACAGTTTATTTCGATGGTTGGGAGGTGTTGAAGCCGCATGGCTGAGACGACTATTCTTTGCAGAAAGCTTATTCGTCTTTGTTTGAGGACATTTCATTTAACTCTTTCATGGCGATGTCACTACATTCCGGGCAAATGCCGTGGCTGAATTGGGCATCGGAATGGGTGTGGATGTAATGTTCCAGCTGTTTCCATGAGTCATCTGTGTCTCTGATTTTTTTGCAGTATGAGCAGATAGGAAGTATCCCCTGCAGTACTTTAACCTCGTTAAGAGCAGTTTGGAGTTCACTGTTTTTCAGGGTGAGCAGCTTGTTGTATCGATGCGACTCTCGCCAGCGTCTGATGGAAAAAAAGACCATGCAGCCTGCGAAAACGATGGCGCTTGCGACAAGCTCATCTATTTCATAATGCTCATATTTTGCAGAGAGGGCTACGATCATTTCAAGAACATCGATTTGAGTAAAAACAAGAAATGAGACAGAAACGATTGCAAATATTACGATCAATTCGTGTTTGATATGATCCTTTTTCATCGAAACAGACCGGTTACAGTGTTTGTTTGGAAATGGTTTCCGGGAATTTGCAGTGCGGTGATCAAGTTTATAATCAGCGGATGCCCCATTGAATCCCCTTGCTCCTCAGTCTCAATAGATATAATTAATGGCTATTGTGCCGGAGAGAGGTGGATATGTCGTGTGAACTTTTTCACATGCGTTTGAAATAGGGGGTGATTACTCTTTCGGTCATGGTGCTTGTGAAGGCAGAAGGTTGCTGTAATCATCAAGCAATGAAGAGATATGACAGACTGATAGAGGTGGCAAATGAACGAAATAGATAATGCAGTGCAACAGATGCAGGCACTTACCCTGAAAGCCTATGAGCTGGGATTGGAGTATGCGCCTAAACTGGTGTTAACCATCATCACGCTGATGGTAGGCCTGTGGGTTATTGGCGGCATTGGCAGGTTGATGAAGCTTTCAATGGAGAAGTCCAAGGTGGAGCCAACCTTGATTCCATTTATGACAGGGCTGGTGACATGGGTGCTGAAGGTGCTGCTGTTTATCTCTGTTGCCTCGATGATCGGTATCGCCACCACCTCATTTGTGGCCGTGCTCGGTGCAGCCGGTTTGGCGATTGGCCTGGCGTTGCAGGGCAGCCTGGCCAACTTTGCAGGCGGCGTGTTAATTATGTTTTTCAAACCCTATAAGGTGGGTGATCTGATTGAGTCGCAAGGCCATCTCGGTGTGGTGAAAGAGGTGCAGATATTTAACACCATCCTTACCTCCCCGCATATGAAGCAGATCATTATTCCCAATGGTGCAACCTCAAACGGTTCTATTATTAATTATAGCGTTGAGGGTAAGATTCGAGTCGACCTGAGTGTTGGTATTGCTTATGACGAAGATATTAGCAAAGCAAAAGCGGTGTTGATGGATGTGCTGACCAAACATGAAAAAGTGATGCAGGAGCCGGCCCCGTTTGTGGGTGTGCTGGAGCTGGCCGATAGCTCTGTGAATCTCGCAGTCAGACCACACTGCCATCCTGATTATTATTGGGATGTTTTCTTTGAAGTGAATGAATCGATGAAAATGGCACTGGATGCCAACAATATCACCATCCCGTTCCCACAGAGGGATGTGCATATGTCCAATGCATAACGCTTCGAACGTTTAAAGTTTATTGCAGTATTGAGACAGGTCGGGTGAAAACTCGGCCTGTTTTGCATACGCTGTATGAAGGACTGCTGGCGGCCAACTTCCGCTACAAACAGATGGAGAAAAGGGATGGGAAATCGTTGTTCATCTGCCATCATCTTAGTGGGTTTTCTTTGACCAGTCATTTGCCTGAGTACATCATTGGTAGCAATGTGAGGTTATAACTGTATGGATACATTTTATTGGAATGAAAATTTCATCACAGGCTTACCTGAAGTAGACCAGCAGCATAAAAAATTAGTGGATATTATTAACCAGCTAGGGGAGAAGGTCGCTGAAGGTGTTACTACACTGGAAGAAGTTGAACCTATATTCAAAGAGCTGACAGACTATTCTGCTTACCACTTTCAATGCGAAGAAGATTTCATGTGTGAGTCTAATTTAGATCCGCAATACCTTGAGGTTCATCACAAAACACATACTGATTTCCTTGAAGGCATAGTCTCAATACGTGAAAAAGTTGATCTGGAAAAACCTGAAACCATCAGTTATTTGTTAGACTTCTTGTGCCATTGGCTCACTTTTCACATTCTTGGTACTGACCAGAATTTGGCGCGACAGATTAGATCCATTGAATCGGGTGTCACTCCGGCAGATGCTTACCAGGAGGAGATACAAAGCAATATCGTGATGAAGCCTCTGCTTGAAACAGTTAATGAATTACTGAGTCGCTCAACGGCAAAAAACATTGATTTAAATAGATTGAATCAATCTCTGGAGGAGAAGGTTTTAGAACGTACTAAAGCCTTATCAGAAGCAAATATTCATCTGGAGGAGATTTCACTTACTGATGTGCTAACCAAGCTTCCTAACAGGCGCCACTGCATGCGTCAGCTTGAATCTTTGTGGGACAAGTCATCGTATGATGGCACTCCTATGGCCTGCATGATGATTGATGCCGATCACTTTAAAGAAGTGAACGACACTTATGGGCACGATGCTGGTGATAGTGTGCTGTGTGAGTTGGCCAAGACACTCCAGCGTGCTGTGCGAGATATGGATATAGTTTGTCGTCTGGGTGGAGATGAGTTCTTTATTATTTGCCCGAATACTGATCAAGAGAGCGCAACGAGCATTGCAGAGGAAGTTTGTTTGAAAGTGTCCGAGCTTCGTGTGCCAACGGGTGATGGTGTTTGGTGTGGAAGTATCAGTGTTGGGCTGGGTGTGCGAACCTCAGGCATGGTGGACTGCGATGCCTTGATAAAAGCAGCAGACAATGGTGTCTACGAAGCTAAACGGGCTGGTAAAAACTGTGTAAGAATGGCACCTTAATCAGCCATCATAACGACTACACAAGCTTTAGTTCCAATGAAATGTTGCTCTCATATGGTTGATGCTTTTCGAGGTTTTAATGGCCATGTCTGGTCGGAAGTAGCATTCGACTCATTAGGTGAGGGTAATCGACTTTGGCTAATGCACCGTTCTCGTCTACAATCATAGTAAGGCGTAGATTGGATCTATTCTCGGCCAGATCCGCCATTTGGAAAACAGTGTTCATATCTGTCCAGGAGGGCGTTCATGAAAAAAATTATCTTTATTCCTATGTTTCTTGCTTTGACTACGCAGGCTAATGCGGAGTTCGCCAATGGAGAGCACAACGTTAACGATTGTGTAGTCACCAAGACAACGCTTGTTTGCAGCACAGGAAACGCTGACGTGCGTAAAATCACAGTCACTTTAAAGCGCTCAGACATAAGTTTAGTCAGGACTGAAACGAAGTTTAAGGTCAAGACAGAAGCAGTGATCAATCCGGGTAATAACCAGCAGATGATCTATGTGAAGGGTAGTGCTGCAGAGGTTGATGCATTTGTGAAGAAGCTATTCTGATTGGTGATGCTTAATTAAATTACCAAATAGAAAAGGTCAGGCTGGATTGTTTTTTTAGGCTGAGGGCGCTGAAAAAAAATGCGCCGCCCGAGCCGGACAGATCCGCAACGCGCTTCGTCCTGCTGCCGCTGCTTCCTTCCGGATCTGACGGGGTTCACAGGGGTCCGCCGTGCGGGGCCCGACCCGGACGACACCTGGGTTCCACGGGTGTGGAAATTGGTATCGAGACGGGGTCTCAATTAAAACCTCGGGAGAGGCGATCTATTCACCGAGAGGGATTAATGTCAGGCATCCATGCCTTCCACCCTTCGGGCGCGCTATGCGCGTTCAAATCGGCTGTCGTGCCGATTTGTCGAACCCAAGAGGGTTCTTCAAGACCTCGATCCCGAAATTTTATAAATGGATGGCAAAAAGCCATCCGTTTATAAAATGGCGGAGAGAGAGGGATTCGAACCCTCGGTACGCTTTCACGTACACACGCTTTCCAGGCGTGCTCCTTCAACCACTCAGACATCTCTCCAGTTCCATGTGAAAATGGTGCGCTTCACAAGGGCGGCGGATATTAGGGATTAAGGTGGGCAATCGCAAGGGCTTCCCATGTCTGATTACAGTGGCAGCTTCTCTGGCCATGGCAAAGGGCAATAAATACCGCGCCGCACCGCTGGCAATCAAACATTTGCCACCGGGTATCGGCTTCATTGTCGGTAATGAAGGGGCTGAGCGATTCAGCTATTACGGCATGCGTGCCATCCTGATTATCTTTATGACGCAGTACCTGCTCAATGGTGATGGAACGGCTGCAATGATGAGTGAGGATCAAGCCAAGGGGTGGTTTCATCTGTTTGTTTCGGCGGTCTATTTCACGCCACTGCTAGGGGCACTGATCTCCGATGGGCTGCTTGGCAAATACCGCACCATTATTCTGCTGTCGATCATCTACTGTCTGGGCCACTTGGCACTGGCACTGGATCACTCCAAAGTGGGGTTGGCCATTGGGCTGGGGTTGATTGCACTGGGGGCAGGGGGCATAAAGCCGTGTGTCTCATCCCATGTGGGTGATCAGTTTGGTAAATCCAATGCACATCTGCTCTCGCGGGTATTCGGCTGGTTCTATTTCGCGATTAATCTCGGGGCATTTCTCTCTATGCTGGCCACGCCGTGGTTGCTGCAGCACTACGGTGCAGCGGTGGCCTTTGCCGTGCCGGGCGTTCTGATGCTGGTGGCAACCCTGCTGTTCTGGTCCGGGCGCAACCGCTTTGCGCATCTGCCACCGGCAGGGTTGGGTTTTCTGCGTGAGGCTTTTAGTGGCGCTGGGCTTAAGACACTGGGGCGACTGGCGCTGGTCTATCTCTTTGTGGCGGTATTCTGGTCACTGTTTGATCAGACAGGCTCCAGTTGGGTGTTGCAGGCGCAGCAGATGGATCGGATGCTATTTGGTTTTGAGATTCTGCCCTCACAGATGCAGGCGGCCAATCCGCTGCTGGTGATGCTGCTGATTCCAATCTTCTCCTACCTTGTTTATCCGGCAATCGAGTCTCGTTTTGCGCTGACGGAGCTAGGCAAGATGGCCATTGGTATGTTTGTGACCGTGATTGCTTTTGCTATTCCCTGCTGGATTCAGTTGCAGATTGATCAAGGCTTGAGTCCGCACATTCTCTGGCAGCTGCTGGCCTATGTTCTCATCACCT
Organism: Mariprofundus sp. NF; assembly: GCF_013387455.1. Taxonomy (NCBI): domain Bacteria; kingdom Pseudomonadati; phylum Pseudomonadota; class Candidatius Mariprofundia; order Mariprofundales; family Mariprofundaceae; genus Mariprofundus; species Mariprofundus sp. NF. The sequence goes on along the minus strand of NZ_VWNC01000002.1, from coordinate 181,980 downwards.
GTGCTGAGGTGATGATCTCAATCGCCTGTCTGGAGTTCTCTTATACGCAGGCACCGAAATCGATGAAATCTTTTGTTATGGCTTTTTTCATGCTCTCGATCTCTGTCGGTAATCTGTTTACCAGTGTTGTGAACTTCTTTATTCACAATGAAACGGGAGAGTCACTGCTGGCTGGTGCCGACTACTTTATCTTCTTTACCCTGCTGATGCTGGGCACGGCGATTCTCTTCTCTCTGCTCTGCCGTTTTTACAGAGGTGAGCGGCATATGCATGACGAGGTAGCCCCGGATTAACGGTGTCTGTTAATCCTCTGTTGTCAGGATGCTGTTAATCCACTTGCCGATATGGCGAATCTCTTCTGGGCAGACGTTGTGCTGCATCGGATAGCTGTGCCATTCAATGGCACAGCCAGCAGCCATAAGCTTCCTTCGTGAGCTGTCACCAAGAGCGTAGGGGACAACCGGATCATTGATGCCGTGAGCCATGAAGATTGGGGTGTTCAGCGCTGCCGGTTTAAATCGTTCTATCTGATCAGGCAGCAGCAGATAACCGGAGAGTGCCATGATGCCTGCCAGTGGCGGGCTCTGGCTAAGGCCGACATGCAGGCTCATCGCTGCACCCTGAGAGAAACCGGCAAGGATAATGCGACTGCTTTTAATGCCGCGCATCTGCTCCTGCTCGATCAGTAGCTGAATGTCGGCAGTTGACTCTTTGATGCCTTTGCGATCATGTTCAATGCCGAGATCGGTCTGTTTGATGTCGTACCAGGCGGGCATGATATAGCCGCCATTGAGTGTTACCGGCATCGAGGGGGCATGTGGAAAGATAAAACGTACTGCAAGGCCGGAGGGCAGGCCAAGTTGCGGTACAATCGGCTCAAAATCGTGACCATCAGCACCCAGACCATGCAGCCAGATGATCGTGGCGGTCGGATTGGGGCCGGTTTCGACTGTGATGTGCGGTAAAGTATGTAGAACCATGGGCCAATAATGTACGATTTTAAATTAAAAGTCTTTTTGATTTAATTTGTTGCCTTACACCTCTATGATTCACTGCTCATGACAGATGATATAACAAAAGGACATATTCATATTCTCGGCGTTTGCGGTACCGCCATGGCTGCGATTGCCGCACTGGCCAAAGCCAGTGGTTATCGCGTCACCGGTTCTGATGCCGGAGTTTACCCGCCGATGTCCGATTATCTGGCTGAGCTCGGTGTTGATATCGCCCCCTTTGCTATCGAAAATCTGCAACCGGCACCTGATCTCTGTGTGATCGGCAATGCTATGAGTCGTGGTAATGTTGAGGTGGAATCCATTCTCAATCGTGGTCTGGCCTACTGCTCAGGACCTGAGTTTGTCGGTAATCATATTCTGCCGGGTCGCCATGCCGTGGTTGTGGCCGGCACACATGGTAAAACAACGACCGCTTCGATTATGGCGCATCTGCTTCAGATCGCAGGCAGGCAGCCGGGTTTCCTGATTGGCGGCGTGCCTGAAAATTTCGGTGGTGGCGCAAGCCTTGGTGCGGGCGAAACCTTTGTATTGGAAGGGGATGAGTATGACACCGCCTTTTTCGATAAACGCAGTAAATTTCTGCACTACCATGCCCGCACATTGATTCTTAATAATCTTGAATATGATCACGCCGATATATTTCCTGATCTGGAAGCGATCAAAACACAGTTTCACCATCTGCTGCGCACCGTGCCTGCTGACGGCAATATTATTGCTAACGCTGATGAGCCGGATGTCAGTGATGTCTTGGATCGTGGTTGCTGGACGCCGGTCACTACCTTTGGCCGCTATCCCCATGCTTCCGCCCAGTGGCAGTGGCAGCCCCTCAGTGACGATGGCGCGCTGTTCAGAATCTATCACAACGGTGAGCCCTGGCTGGAGTGTGAGTGGCAGATGATCGGGCTGCACAATGCCGCTAACGCCTGCGCAGTTGCTGCTGCGGCCACGTTGATGGGTGTGGAACGCAGTGATATTGCCGCTGCATTCGCAAGCTTTTCCGGTATCCGTCGCCGTATGACACTGGTTGGTGAGGCTGGTGGCGTGAAAGTGTTTGATGATTTTGCGCATCACCCCACAGCTATCACCAATATGGTTACTGCAGCCAAGGCTGCGATGCGGCGTGCGGGTTCTGAAGGCAAGCTCTGGGTGATTGTTGAGCCACGCTCCAACACCATGCGTACTCGCATTCATCAGGATCGTCTGCCGCTCTGTTTCGATGCGGCCGACAAGGTGATTTTTGCAGCCCCCTCAGATCGCAACCTTCAAGCTGATGAGGTGCTGGATGCGGCAGAGGTGTGTCGGCAGATCGGCAGCCATGCATCGATGATCTCAGATGTGGAGGCCATTGTTGCCTGTGTCGCAGCAACAAGTGAATCCGGAGATCATCTGCTGGTCCTCTCCAACGGCGGTTTCGAGGGGATTCACGGAAAATTGTTGAAGGCGCTGGTCTGACAGCAGTGATGTTCCGGGTTTTGTAATTCTGCCTCTGATTGGATAGTATGACCGCGCTTTATCTTCAGGGCACCCTGCTTACAGGGGGCCGGTAAAGCCAAGATTGGGAGGGGATATGCCAACGACAATGAACAATATTGCCAAACAGGGTGCCAATGGCGCTGCGATGATGCCGATTATTCAAGGTGTCGGACGCGCAGCAATTGAGATTGCAGCGGTTCTACGCGGCGCAGTTTTCAGAGGCGCACTCGGTGGTGCAGGTAGCGAAAATATTCAGGGTGAGCAGCAGCAGGTGCTGGATGTGCTCTCCGATGAGATCTTTCTCGATGAGATGCGTTCTACAGGTTTTGTATGTGCGGTAGGTTCTGAAGAGCAGGAAGAGCTGCTGGTGATTGAAGAGTATAGCCACGCCGATTATCTGGTGCTGGTAGATCCACTGGATGGTTCATCCAACCTGGATGTCGATGGTCCGGTCGGCACCATCTTCTCCGTTGTAAAACGTAAAACAGCCAACTCCGAGCGTCCGCATGTATCTGATACACTGCAGTCGGGTCAGGGTGTGATCGCAGCAGGTTATGTGCTTTATGGCCCATCGCTGATGCTGGTTGCTTCAGTAGGTGAAGGTGTTCACGGTTACACCTTTAACCCTAACAATGCCCGTTTCGAACTCAGCCATGCGGATATTCGTATTCCTGAAACCGGCGGTTACTACTCAGTCAATGAGTCCAACAAGGACAAGTGGCTGGATGGCATGGGTGATAAGCTCGATAACATGAAATCCGAGACTGGTCTTGGCATGCGTTATGTTGGCGCTATGGTGGCTGATATGCACCGCACTCTGCTTAAGGGTGGCGTATTCCTCTATCCTGCGGATGAGAAAAACACGACTGGTAAGCTGCGTCTGCTTTATGAAGCGATCCCAATGGGCTTTGTGATGGAGCAGGCGGGTGGCAAGGCGATGAGTTGCGGCATTAACGTGCTCGACATTGAGCCGGAAGCACTGCATCAGCGTGTGCCTGTCTATCTTGGTTCCAATACCAATGTAGACGCTCTGCTCGGTTAAGTCTGAAGAGAGTTTTCCGGCTTTGGCCGAAAACGAGCTATTTCTAAAAACGTATTTGAGGGAAATCGGTGTGCAGACACCGGTTTCCCTTTTTACATCCTGGCCGGAAATTCCAGCGCCGGAGTCTGCGGCTGCATCTGCTCTGCCTGCATCAACGCCACAGCAAGCTCCGGTTGTTGACCTTCCGATTATACCTGTTGCGCAGGCTGAGACCGCAGCCTCTGAATTGAACTTTGGCAGTCTCTCTGCTCTGGCCGAGAAGGCGGCAACATGCCGACTTTGCGGGCTGGCTGAAACGCGTACGCAGGTGGTGTTTGGTGTCGGTAGTGAAACTGCTGACATCGTCTTTGTCGGCGAGGCGCCGGGGCGTGATGAGGATCTGAAGGGTGAGCCGTTTGTCGGGCGTGCCGGTCAGCTGCTTGATCGTATGCTGGCTGCAATCGATCTGGATCGGGACCGGGTCTATATTATGAATACCATCAAATGCAGGCCGCCGAACAATCGCGACCCGCGTATCGATGAGGTGCAATCCTGTAATTTATGGTTTGAGCAGCAGCTTGAGCTGTTGCAGCCGAAGATAATCTGTCTGTTGGGGCGTGTGGCAGCACAGACTGTACTGGAGACGGATGCTCCGCTGGGCTCACTGCGTGGCCACTGGCATGATTATCAGGGCATACCGGTCTGGGTGACCTATCATCCTGCCTACCTGTTGCGCTCACCAGCCCAGAAACAGAAAAGCTGGATGGATCTGCAGACGCTTGCTTCGCGTTATCAACATCTAAGTGCCTGATCGCATGCGTGTTTTTGCTGTTGATGGGAAGCTAACGATCCACCTCAAGCGCTCGTTGTGAATCCTTGTGATGATTAGCAGTAGCTAACCACATTCATCTTAGATCAGTGCGCCGCCAACGTAAAAACCGGTCAGTGTAATCAGTGAAATAGCAATATCGAATTCAAACATAATGTCTCCCTCCAGAGCCGTGTGATGGGGGGAAGTATGCAGTGCTGGCGTGTCAGCAATGTGGCAGATGTCACACTATGTTAAATAGTTAAGCGTGCTCTGAAAAATCAGATCGATGTGCCGATGAAAATGCAGCTTAGTGCCAGAGCCGTATAGGCGATATCAAATTTAAGCATAAAAAAACCTCCAGTCGTGTTGATGGAGGTAGTGTCGGATGAATCGGTTGTGTGTGGCTGTGTTCAGGGTCACACCTCTCTTCAGGTTATTAAATTGAGGCGGCTACGAAAAAACAGGCGAGTGTCAGCGTTGCGTATGCAATGTCGAACTTGATCATGATCTACTCCTTTATTTTACTGCCCTCTTGGCAAGGGGCGCGGAACACTGCTCAGTGAAAGGTGTCAAACCGTGATCCAGATCACGCTTTTTCAAGATGTTTGAGATTTTTTGTCTGATTGATGGGACTCTCTCTAATCCATAGGTTTGCTGTTCTGCTGGCTGGCAGACAAGGAGATGTAAGTATGAAACGATTGATTAAGGTTGCTGCTTTCTGTTCGCTGCTGGCTGTTTCGGCTATGCAGGCTGGCGCTGCTGAGGGCAACAGGCATGTTGAAATCCAGACGAGCAAAGGCAATATCGAGATTGAGCTCTATGCAGAGAAAGCGCCGGAGAGTGTGAAGAACTTTCTCAGGTATGCGCTGGCTGCTGCATATGATGACACCATTTTCCATCGAGTTATTCCCGGTTTTATGATTCAGGGTGGAGGTTACGAAGCCAGTTTCAGGGAGAGGACAACGCTTGCGCCGATCAATAGTGAAGCTGATAACGGCTTGAAAAACCTTCGTGGTACAGTTGCCATGGCGCGCACCTCAGATCCGCACTCAGCCACATCCCAGTTTTTCATCAATCTGAAGGATAATGCCTTTCTCAATTTCCGCTCCCGCAATATCAATGGTTGGGGTTATACCGTATTTGGCAAGGTGACTGCAGGCATGGATGTCGTTGATGCAATTGCCATGGTGCCAACCAGTTCAGCACGAGGTCACAATGATGTGCCTGTAACGCCGGTTGTGATCAAGGGTGTTGTTATCAAATAACGCGCTGCAGGAGATTGAACCCTTAACTGTCGATCAGTGAGCCGATTGCAGCCAGCAGGGCGGGGGCGGCTGTCTCTGTGCGCATGATGCGCGGGCCGAAGGTGAGGTTGGCAAAGCCGCTTGCCTTCAATGTTTCAATGTCGCGATCGCTCCAGCCGCCTTCAGGGCCGATGGCCAGTGTAATCTCATCGGCGGCAAGCATGTTTGGCTTCTCATTGGCCCAGCTTGTTTCAGTTGCAGGATGCAATGTATAACAGAGACCATGGGCCGGCGTGTCGCTCAGTTTCTCATGCCAGGTGATTGCGGGAACGATGGTGCGCTGGCTCTGCTCTGCTGCTTCAATAATAATCTTCTGCCAGCGATCCATGCGTCTGTTCAGCTTGATGCCATCAAGCTTGAGTGCTGTGCGCTCACTGCGCATGATATGAAAGCTGGCCGCACCCAGCTCCGTGCCTTTCTGAAGAATGGAGTCGATCTTCTCACTGCGGCAGGCGGCCTGTACAATATGAATGCGACAAGCCATTTCGCGGCTCACCTCTGAAAAAGATTCAATAGCAAGCGTGGTCTCTCCTCTGGCGAGGGATTTAACAACGGCATGGTATTCACCGCCTGAGCCATTAAACAGAATCACCGGATCACCTGCACCCAGGCGCATGACACTGCGCAGGTAGTGTTCCTGATCGGCCGGCAGCTCGATGCTGCTGCCGGGGATTAATTCATCTTCAATATAGAGGCGGCATGTCATAGCTGGAATTCGGCCTGATTTGTCTGCAATGTGCAAGTCGGTTGCATGACGTGATGGTGCGAATCATCTTGACCCGGAGGCTGCATGCCACAGGATGCGCATATGTTCTTCGGCTCCCTTGAATCACAAAACTGGCAACCTGTTCGCTACTGGAAGGCGGAAGAGGCGGGTCTCAGCCGTAATCCCGCTGCTGTTCTGACTACGGCGGGTTCATTGACACGTTTTCTTGAGCGCCACTTCGGCATCAAACTGGAGGTGCGTCTGCACGATCAGTTTGTTGATAAGGCGCAACCAGAAGAGGCGGCTCTGCTGGGTTGCGAGAATGATGCGCCATCACTGCGCCGTCAGGTCTCTCTGATGCATCGTGGTTCTGTGCTGTTTGATGCTGAATCGGTACTGCCACTGGAAGACCTGCCTGCCGATCTGATCTCTGACCTGGAGGAGGGCAAGCGCCCTCTGGGTAACCTGCTGCTGGATCGTGGCCTCTCCCTCTCCCGTTCAGATCTCTGTGTGACACAGATTGAGAGTGAGCGAGGCATTAATGGTTGCTGGGCCCGGCGCTCAGTATTGCGTTCGCCATCCGGAACGCGCGCACTTGTGGTTGAGGTGTTTCATCCCGAGATGTGGAATCGTCTGGAATCATCTGCCCGTCGTTACAACGTTCGGGAAAGTTAATCGCCTGACATGAAGTTTTCGCCGCTTGGTTCAGCTGGTGACTGGTACAGGCTGCTGCGCATTGATCGGCCTGTGGGTTACTGGTTGCTTCTCTGGCCCACATTGTGGGGGCTGCTGGCCGCATCGGGTGGTCAGCCCTCCCTGAAAAACTCAGTTATTTTTATTCTCGGTGTGTTGCTGATGCGCTCTGCCGGTTGTGTGATAAATGATTATGCCGATCGCAATTTTGATCCACATGTTGAGCGCACCAAGACGCGTCCGATTGCTGCAGGCCGGATTGCGCCGGGTGCGGCACTGATTGGCTTCGTAGTAATGCTGCTGGCGGCGCTGCTGCTGGTGGCAATGACCTCGCTCTATGTGGTGGCTCTCTCCGTTGTTGGCGCCGTGCTGGCTGCTCTCTACCCTTTCCTGAAGCGTTACACTCATTTTCCACAGGCTTGGCTTGGTATGGCCTTTGGTTGGGGTGCGGTGATGGCCTGGGCTGCCGAGACCGGTTCAGCCTTTGATTCGCCGATTCCGTGGTTGCTGTTTGTGGCCAATGTCTGCTGGTCGCTCTCCTATGATACCGCTTATGCCTTCGGGGATCGGGCTGATGATCTGAAGATTGGTGTGAAATCAACAGCTATCTGGCTGGGGGAGCGCGCTGTGCCGGTAGTGGTGGTGTTGGGGCTTGCTGTGATGGTATTGCTGGCGCTGGTTACCTCTCTATCCGGAGGCTTCTGGGTGATGGTGGGCTGGGTGGCTGGCATGGCGTTGCAGGTGATGCTCTCTCTGCGCCTGTTGCGCGAAGGTGAAGCCTGGGGCTTCTCATTTTTCCTCAAGGCGCACTGGGTTGGCGCACTGTTTGCACTGGGCCTGCTGTTGCAGGGGTTGTTTGGCTGATTCAATAGGCATAAAGTGCGCGCTTCACACGGGGGCGACTTGGTATCGACGAAGATACTGAACCTTGTGGGGCATGTCGGGATGGCACTCTCGTTAAAAAGGCTACTTGCAATAATTGCAAACGACGACGTAGAACTAGCTTACGCTGCGTAAGTTACCCTGCTCTTGAGGTGTCCATCCATTGGGAATCCAGGGTCATTTAGATGGAATCGCTACTACAGAACGGAGACTCGTGGTCTGTAGGGTTAAATAGCTACGAATCGACCCTTTGGGCATTTTGTCCGTTTGGTTCTCAAAGGGTGCTACTCGAACGGACTACACATGTAGAACCATGAGCTGATGGTTTTCGGACGCGGGTTCGAGTCCCGCCGCCTCCACCATAAACAAGAAGGGCTTCCCATCGGGAGGCCCTTCTTGTTTATGGATGATGTGTCAGGGCTGAGTTGCCTGCGAAGCCCGGTTCGATAAATCGACAGGATTGTCGATTTAGACGCGCAAACCGCGCCCGAAGGGCAAGGGCAGGATGCCCGCAGTCCGTCCCGCCGCCTGCGACAGGAGGGCGAGGGGCAGGATCCTCGAGGTACAATTCAGCAGGATCGTAGGATTGAACGTCGCATTAGCGACGGCCCGAAGGGCGAGGGGCAGGAGCCCCGAGTAGTCCCACTAATGGCCCAAATTACCCTCATCCCACCAACCAAAAAAATTGCACTCCCCAAATTTCTCGTCTATATAATTATATTATGAGTCTCTCCCTGCTCCCTGAATGGACCGCCAGCCCACAGCTCTGCAAATATAGAGCCCCGGACAACGCCTGCTGTGATGGTCTGAATTTCCTGCGGCCACAATCTTGCGGTTCTCATTGTGTAAGAATGTTGGCCCTTTGGTTGCGGGAAGAGAGGCCCGATCTTGCAGGCGAACAAATTCAGGTTGTTATCACCAGTATTAGCAACAAAAAATAGTAAAAATATATTTATAACCTGCTAATTTCTCCGTAGTTTTCATGGGGTTAAAGCGCTCCAATATGCTTGACCAAATGGCGCCCTAGTGGTAGCAAGCACACCCTGCTTTCGAGGGTAGAGGCAGGGGTTTTAGTTTAGAGAGGAGGGGATTCCATGGGCGCGGCTTATCTCGCGAACGAATACGCACCGATCTTTATTTTTATTTTGGTCGCCATTGCTATGGGGGCAGCTCCGCTTGTGCTTACGCTTTTCCTGGCGGAGCAGAAGCCAAATGCCGAGAAGCTCTCGGCTTATGAGTGTGGCTTTGAAGCATTCGAAGATGCGCGGCTTCAGTTTGATGTTCGTTTCTATCTGTTAGCAATTCTTTTTGTTGTGTTTGACCTTGAATGCGCATTCCTCTTTCCGTGGGCCATCGTGCTGGATCAGATTGGCCTGTTCGGCTTTGTCGAAATGGTTCTGTTCCTGCTGGTGCTTCTGGTTGGATATATCTATGCGTGGAAGAAAGGAGCCTTGCAATGGGAATAGAAGGCATTCTCGAAAAGGGTTTTATCACCACTACGGCTGATAAACTCATCAACGGTGCCCGTTGTGGATCACTTTGGCCCATGACCTTTGGCCTGGCCTGCTGCGCGGTGGAGATGATGCACGCTGGCGCATCCCGTTATGACCTTGACCGTTTTGGTATCGTGTTCCGCCCAAGCCCACGTCAGGCTGATGTGATGGTGGTGGCAGGCACGCTCTGCAACAAGATGGCACCTGCGCTGCGTAAAGTTTACGATCAGATGTCCGAGCCTCGCTGGGTGATCTCGATGGGCACCTGTGCCAATGGTGGCGGCTATTACCACTACTCCTATTCGGTAACGCGGGGCTGTGACCGCATCGTGCCGGTGGATATTTATGTGCCGGGCTGTCCTCCGACTGCCGAGGCGCTTCTCTACGGCTTCATTCAGCTGCAGGAAAAAATCAAACGTACCAACACGATTGCGCGGTAGGTTAAGATGACAGACGAAAAGTTACAGGATGATATCGGGGTGGCAGCGGCCACCGATGTTTCGCAAGAGGTCAAAGGCCTGCGCGAGAAGTTTGGCGATCAGGTGCTCAGCGTTGTTGCAGCCCTTGATTGCGAAGTGGTGACACTGGCGCGTGAGTCAATTGTAGATGCCTGTCACTACCTGAAAAATGAACAGGGTTATGAGCAGATGATGGATCTCTGTGGTGTGGATAATAGTGAGCTTCCGGGCTGGAGTGATGCGAACCCTCGTTTTGAAGTGGTCTATAATCTGCTTTCAATCTCCAGAAATTGTCGTATCCGCCTGAAGGTTGGTGCTAATGAGCGCGATCTGGTGGATTCTGTGACTGAAGTTTGGCCGACCGCCAACTGGTTCGAGCGTGAAGCGTTCGATATGTACGGCATTATCTTTAACAATCATCCGGATCTGCGTCGTCTGCTGACCGACTACGGTTTTGAAGGTTATCCGCTGCGTAAGGATTTCCCGATGATGGGGCGTGTTGAGATGTTCTTTGATGATGCGCAGTGGCGCTGTGTCTATCGTCCGAATCAGCTTGAGGAACGTGTGCTGATTGAGCGGACATGGCCGGGGGTTGATCGTGGCTGAGATTAAAAACTATACCCTTAACTTTGGTCCCCAGCATCCTGCTGCACATGGCGTGTTGCGTCTGGTGCTTGAGCTTGATGGCGAGGTGGTCGAGAAGGCTGATCCGCATGTCGGATTGCTGCATCGCGGTACCGAGAAGTTGTTCGAATACAAAACCTATCTGCAGAATGTTCCCTATTTTGACCGTTTTGATTACGTCTCGATGATGGCCAATGAGCATGCCTATGCACTGGCTGTTGAGAAGATGCTTGGTATTGAGGCGCCTGAGCGTGCCCAGTATATCCGTGTGATGTATGCCGAGATCACCCGTATTCTTAATCACTGCATGTGGCTGGGCGCGGTTGCACTTGATATCGGTGCGATGACCGTGTTCCTCTACTGCTTCCGTGAACGTGAAGATCTGTTCGATTATTACGAAGAGGTGAGTGGCGCGCGCATGCACGCGGCCTACTTCCGTCCCGGTGGTGTATCCAAGGATCTTCCTGAAGGGTTACTGGAGAAGATCAAAGGTTTCACTGAACGCTTCCCGACCTATGTTGATGAGTATGAGACCCTGCTGACTGAAAACCGTATCTGGAAGCAGCGCAATGTTGATATTGCAGTTGTTGATCAGGAGACCGCGCTGGGCATGGGTTTTACCGGCCCGATGATCCGAGGCTCCGGCATCGAATGGGATCTGCGTAAGACGCAGCCGTATGATGTCTACGACAAGATGGATTTTGATATTCCGATTGGTGCGACCGGTGACTGTTATGACCGTTATCTTGTGCGTGTTGAAGAGATGCGCGAATCCAATCGCATCATCGCACAGTGTGTTGAGTGGCTGGCCAATAACCCGGGTCCTGTGAAAATTGATGATTATAAGCTGACCAATCCGAAGCGTGCTGAGATGAAGAGTGATATGGAAGCGCTGATTCATCACTTTAAATATTTCCAGGAGGGTTTCCATGTGCCTGCTGGTGATGTCTATCAGGCCGTTGAGCATCCGAAGGGTGAGTTCGCGGTCTATATTGTTTCCGATGGTTCCAATAAGCCGTACAGAATGAAGGTTCGCGCGCCGGGCTTTGCCCATCTTGAAGCGCTGGATTACATGTGTCGTGGCCACATGATTGCCGATGTGGTGGCGATCCTTGGTACACAGGATATTGTATTTGGGGAGGTTGACCGATGAGTGCGGATACAGTTCGCTTCAGTGACGACCGTCTGGCCGAAATCGCCGAGTTGGTGAAACGTTATCCGGGGCCGCTCTCTGCTCTGATGCCTGTGCTGTATATGGCGCAGGAAGATTTTGGTTATATCTCGATGGATGCGCAGAAGATGATCGCCGAAGTGTTGGGCGTACGTCTGATGCAGGTGCGTGAAGTGGTGACCTTTTATACCATGTTCAAAGAGCAGCCTACCGGTAAATATCTGCTTGAGGTCTGTACCAATGCAGGCTGCATGCTCAATGGTGCTTATGAGTTGGCTGATCACATGTGTGACAGTCTCGGCATCAAAATGGGTGAAACTACGCCAGACGGACTGTTTACCATCGCTGAGGTGGAGTGCGCCGGAGCTTGTGGTGGTGCGCCTGTGGTGCAGGTGAATAATATCTATCATGAGAAGGCTACACCTGAATCGATGGATGCCCTGATTACTCAGGTTCGCGCAGGAGGTGACGCATGATCTCCTCCGATCCTAAACAGGTCACCCAGATCTGCTTTGACCGCATTAATATTCCCAACCAGAACAAACTTTCAGTGGCGCGCGAGAACGGCGCTTATGAGTTCCTGCCGACAGTCTTCAAAGAGTTCGACTCGGCGAAAATTATCGGTGAAGTAAAAACTTCAGGTATCCGTGGCCGTGGTGGTGCCGGATTCCCAACTGGTCTGAAATGGTCCTTTGTGCCGCGCAATACAGGCAAACCAACCTATCTGCTCTGCAATGCTGATGAGGGTGAGCCGGGCACATATAAAGATCGCGATATTATGCGTTTTGATCCGCATCTGCTGATTGAGGGCATGATCATGGCCGGCTTTGCACTTGATGTGCACGATGCCTATATCTATATCCGTGGTGAGTTCCTGCACGAAGCGAATGTGCTCAATGAGGCGATTGCTGAGGCGTATGCGGCCAACCTGCTGGGCGAGAATATTCTCGGTAGCGGTTATTCCATGAACCTGACAGTTCATCGCGGTGCCGGTGCCTATGTCTGTGGTGAAGAGACCGCACTGATTGAGTCTCTGGAAGGCAAGCCCGGTCGTCCGCGTTTCAAGCCTCCATTTCCTGCTGTTGAAGGCTTCTACCGTTGTCCGACCGTAGTGAACAATGTGGAAACACTGGCTACGATCCCTGCCATTTTGAAGTTTGGTGGCGAGTGGCATGCATCGATCGGTATTCCTAACAATACCGGCTGCAAGATTTTCTCGGTTTCCGGCCATGTTAACAAACCGGGCAACTACGAAGTACCCATGGGCACATCACTGAAGAGCTTGATTGAAGAGCAGTGCGGTGGTCTGCAGCACGGTACGGTACCTAAGGTGATTATTCCGGGTGGTTCATCCACGCCGTGGCTGACTGCTGAGCACTACGACACACCATTGACCTATGATGCCATGATGGAAGCGGGTTCGTTCCTTGGTTCCGGAGCCATCATCGTGATGGATGAGACGGCTGATCTTGTTGCCGTTACCCGTCGGTTGACCCATTTCTATGCGCATGAGTCCTGCGGTCAGTGTACGCCGTGCCGTGAAGGTACAGGCTGGCTTGAGCGTATTATGACGCGTGTTGAGAATGGTAAAGGCTGTGCAGATGATGTCACCGTATTGAATGATGCTTCCGTGCATATGTCCGGACGCACGATCTGTGCACTGGCAGAGGGCGCTGCTGCACCTGTTCTCTCCCTGCTCAAGTTTTTTCCTGAAGATGTGCAATCCCGACTGGCGGAGAATGCAGAATGACTGCGCTATTTATTAATGACAAAGAAGTCGAAGTAACACCGGGCACCAGTATTCTGGAAGCGTGCCGCGAGAATGATGTTGATGTTCCATACTTCTGTTACCACCCGGAACTTTCCGTAGCAGCCAACTGCCGCATGTGTCTGGTTGAGGTTGAGGGCTGGGGTAAACCTACCGCTTCCTGCTGCACACCTGTTTCCGAAGGCATGAAAGTAAAAACCGAGAGTGAGTCTCTGGAAAAAGATCGTGAGATGATGATGGAGTATCTGCTCATTCATCATCCACTTGATTGTCCTGTCTGTGATCAGGGTGGTAGCTGCAAGCTGCAGGATTATGCTGTTGAGCATGGTTCTTCCAAGGGGCGTTACACAGAGCCCAAGCGTGCTGCCGTCAATTATGAGTTGGGTCCGTTTGTTAATACCTGCATGACCCGCTGCATTCACTGTACCCGTTGCGTCCGTTTTGCCGATGAAGTGGCTGGCACTGGCGATATCGGAGTCCTGAATCGTTCCGATCATATGACCATTAACGGTATTGTTGAAGGTGCGCTCACCTCAGAACTCTCCGGCAACCTGCCGGATCTCTGTCCTGTTGGAGCACTGCTGGATAAACCATCGCATGATGTTTCCCGTCCATGGGAGATGACCCGTCATAAAAGTACCTGTACCGAGTGCCCAAATGGTTGTGATATCTCTATTGAGTCGCGTGGCGATGAAGTGATGCGGATTCGTTCTGTCGATGGCAGTCCTGAGCCGTGGATCTGTGATCGTGGTCGTTATGTTTATGACGCCTTCCGTTCCGACAACCGCATCCTCTCACCTATGGTTCGTCAGGAAGGCGTGCTGCAATCGGTTGACTGGAATGATGCATTTGATCGTACTATTGATCTGCTTAAAGATAAGAAAGTGGGCATTCTCTTCTCATCGCAGTGGAGTGTTGAAGGGCATGTGGCGATCAGGCTGATGCGTGAGGCACTTTTCCCTGATGCCAAGGTTGCTTTTGATCTGCATCGCCGCGATATGCGCCCGTTTGCATTTGAAGAGGGGCTGGCCATGACGACCAGCCAGATCGAAGATGCCGATCAGGTTGTTATTCTCGGTTCAGATCTGCGTCAGCGTCTGCCGCTTCTTAAGCAGCGACTGAATAAGCGTGGCCGTGCAGGCAAGCCTGTATCACGCATAGGCGCTATGAATTATCGTACCAATATGGATATCAGCAGCGATGCATTGATTCGTCCTCGTGACTGGCATGCTGTAATTGCACGCGCCATGGAACAGGTTGCCGAACTGGGTAAATCAGCGGCCGGTTTTGATGCCTGGCTGGGTGCGGTCTCTGATCGTCACGAAGCAGGTAAAATTCTTGCTGATGCGTTGATGTCTGAAAGCTGTGCACTGCTGGTGGGTGAAGAGATTCGCTCCCATGAAGATGCAGCGGCTCTGATTCACGGTCTTGATCTTCTGATGCGCGCCTGTGGTCATGCCGAGGCTGGTAATGATGGTCGCAACCTTATTCCTGAGGGTGTGAATGCGCAGACGTTATCTGCTGTGTTTGGTGATGCACGTGTGAGTGCCGGTGAGATTTTTGCTGCAGCAACTGCAGGTGAACTTGATGCACTGATTCTTGTTGGAAGTGATCCGGTTGGTGACGGGCTGTTCCCATCAGCTGCCAAGGCAGCGTTGAAGAATGTGCCACTGGTTCAGGTGGGTGCGATTTCTGGTGAGATGGGTGAATATGCGGAAGTTCAGCTTCCTGCTGCCGCTTACTCCGAAATTGAAGGTACCTTTGTAAATATGGAAGGCCGCGTTCGTGTGGCAACCAATCCCATTAAATCACTGGGTCAGGAGCGTCCGCTCTGGAAGGTGATGATGCGCCTTATTCAGGTGATGGGTGGCGAAGTTCCTGTTGTGAGTCTGGATGAGCTGCGTAAAGAAGTTTGTGCACGTATGTCATCACTCTCTGATGCCTGGTGCGATAGTGGTGATGGTGAGTTGATTGCTCCGGCCCGTAATCGTGATGCAGCTGCGTTGCCAGCGGCAAGAACAGATAGTTTCGAGCTGGATGTGGTCAGCCGTTATTCGATGTACCGCGAAGGCATGTGGGCCCGCGCTTCCGCGCTTCTCTCTGAGGCGGGTGTACGTAATGCTCTGGATGATGTGCTGGTACATCCGGATACATTGGCGGCCAGGGGTTTGAGTGCCGGTGATCTTAAGGTCAGCTCTTTCCTGGGTGAGCAGAACTTTAACGTGGGTGTTCGTGAAGATGTGGCACCGGGCGTACTGTTTATAGCCAAGCGTGGCGTTGCCGGTGATCTCTCTGATGTCACGGCGGCTTCTATTGGTGGGGGTGCCGAATGAGTGTAGTTGATATGGCCATTCAGGCCGGTATCTGGGCGCTGGAAATTCTGGCGATCGCAGCTCCTGTTGCGCTCTCCGTTGCCTATATTACCTATTTTGAACGCCGCATTATCGGCTGGGTACAGGTTCGTCAGGGCTGTAACCGCGTAGGTCCTGCAGGATTGCTGCAGCCGCTTGCTGATGGTCTGAAGCTGTTCCTGAAAGAGACGATTATTCCAGCTCGTGCCAATAAGCTACTGTTTGTCGGTGCGCCGCTGATGTCACTGGTTCCTGCACTGATCGCTTTTGCGGTTGTTCCCTTTGGTGAGACTTCGCTGTTTGGCATCTGGGATACACCTCATGTGATGGCGATCTCTAATCTCAATATGGGGCTACTCTATGTGATGGCGATCTCTTCGCTCTCTATCTATGGCATACTGATGGCGGGCTGGGCCTCGAACTCCAAGTATCCGATTATCGGCTCGATCCGCTCGACTTGTCAGATGATCTCCTACGAAATCTCTATGGGTTTCGGCCTTGTAACAGTGATGATGCTGGCCGGCTCTCTGAATCTCTCTGATATCGTACATGCTCAGGCTGGCGGTATCCTACACTGGTATATGATTCCTCTCTTCCCGATGCTGATTGTTTACTTTATCTCAGGCTGTGCAGAAGTTGGACGTACCCCGTTTGATCTGACTGAAACCGAAGAGCTGGTTTCCGGTTATCACACCGAGTATTCAGGCATGTGGTTCGCCACATTCTCACTGGCTGAGTATGGCGCCATGATTCTGATTAGCCTGATGACCTCGATTTTGTTCCTGGGTGGCTGGTATGCGCCGATCCCTGCGCTGGATGTTATTCCGGGCACAGTTTGGCTGCTGGGTAAATCCGCATTCCTGATCTTTGTCTTCATCTGGTTCCGCGCAACCTTCCCGCGCTACCGCTATGATCAGATGATGCGTCTGGGCTGGAAAATCTTCCTGCCATGGACACTGGGCTGGATCTTTGTAATGGGTATGTTCATCTATACTCCGGGTCTGGATGGTATTATCGACTTCTGGCTGGCGTGGAGGTAATGGCATGCTGAAACGAGCTTTTAAGACATGGTTCCTTTGGGAGCTTCTGATTGGTCTCTCTGTTACGGGTCGCTACCTGTTCAAGAAGAAGATTACGATCGAGTATCCGGAGCAGAAAACGCCACTCTCTCCACGTTTCCGTGGTCTGCATGCGCTGCGTCGTTATGAGTCCGGTGAAGAGCGCTGTATCGCATGTAAATTGTGTGAAGTGGTATGTCCTGCAACTGCAATCTGGATTGAATCCGAAGAGCGGGATGATGGTTCACGCCGAACCACCCGTTACGACATCGATTTTTCAAAATGCATCTACTGCGGTTTCTGTCAGGAAGCGTGCCCGGTGGATGCAATTGTTGAAACGCAGGAGTTTGAGTATGCATGTGAAACACGTGCAGAGCTCTACTACGATAAGAAGATGCTCCTTGCCAATGGTGACCGTTATGAGAAACAGATCGCAGCGAATCTCGCTGCTGATGCGCGCTACAGTTAAGCGCGGGAATTAGGAGGAAAGATGCTCGAAACCGCGTTTTTTTACATGTTTGGCGGCATGTCTGTGCTCTCCGGTATGGGGGTGGTGCTGGCGCGCAACACCATGCATTCGGTGATGTTCCTTATTTTCTGCTTCTTCAACGCTTCAGGCCTGTTCTTCCTGCTTGATGCGGAGTTCCTCGGTATCATTCTGATCCTGATCTACGTTGGTGCGGTGATGGTGCTGTTTATGTTCGTGATCATGATGCTGGAAGTGAATGCTGCAAAGCTGCGTGAAGGTTTCCTGCAGTATCTGCCATTGGGTGGCATGATCGCTGTGATTCTGATGGTGGAGTTTATCGCAGCCTCAAGTTCCGGTGTGTTTACTGATGGTGCTATGGCTACCGTGACACATATGGGTCAGGAAGTGAACAATACCAAAGAGATTGGTCAGATTCTCTATACCCGGTATCTGCTCGGTTTCGAAATTGCTGCGATTATTCTACTGGTGGCGCTGATCGGTGCGGTCGTATTGACCATTCGTGAGCGTAAGGATGCCAAGTATCAGAATATGACTGCACAGGTGAAGGTGCGCAGAGAAGATCGTGTGCGTAAGGTGAGTATGTGATGATTGGACTATCTCAATACCTAATAGTAAGTGCCGCACTGTTTTCGCTCGGCATTATCGGCCTGTTTCTGAATCGGAAGAATGTGATTACGATTCTGATGTGTATCGAACTGATGTTGTTGGCTGTGAATATCAATTTCGTAGCATTTTCACACTACCTGAATGACCTCTCGGGTCAGATATTTGTATTTTTCGTGTTGACAGTTGCTGCCTGTGAAGTGGCAGTGGGCCTTGCGATTCTCGTTTCGTTCTATCGACTGCGTCGTTCGATCGATATCGAAGATATCAACACGTTGCAGGGATAAGGGGGAGTTCCAGTGCAAGAGACCGCATTAACACTGAGTACGACTGAGCTGCTCGCTATTCCCGCGCTGCCGCTGATCGGTGCGCTGATTGCCGGCCTGTTCGGCTGGGCCATGAAAGAGAGAATGGCTCACACGATCACATCCGGCTTTGTTATTCTATCCGCGCTGCTCTCAATCCATGTCTTTACACAGGTTATGGCTGGCGCCTCATTCCACGGCAACCTCTGGACCTGGATGATTGCAGGTGATTTCGTGGTGCCTGTCGGGCTACTTATTGATCGCCTGACAACCATCATGATGGTCACTGTGACCGTTGTTTCAGCTTGTGTGCATATCTACACCATCGGTTATATGCACGGAGATCCCGGTTATCCGCGTTTCTTCGCCTACATCTCAGCCTTTACCTTCTCGATGCTGGTGCTGGTGATGGGTAATAACTTCTTCACACTGTTCTTCGGTTGGGAGGCTGTAGGTCTCTTCTCCTACCTGCTGATCGGTTTCTGGTTCAAGCGTGAGAGTGCCAACTACGCTGCCATGAAGGCCTTTATCGTTAACCGTGTCGGCGACTTCGGCTTTGCTGTCGGTATCCTGGCTGTCTGGTACTACTACGGTTCGGTTGAATATAAGACTGTATTTGCCATGACACCTGATTTTGTGGCGCAGAATATTACACTCGGCTTTATGGGTTGGGATATCGCTGCTATCACCTTTATCTGCCTAGCGCTGTTTGTCGGTGCCATGGGTAAATCGGGTCAGGTGCCGCTGCATGTATGGCTGCCTGACTCCATGGAAGGTCCAACCCCGATCTCCGCACTGATCCATGCGGCAACGATGGTAACTGCCGGTGTATTTATGGTGGCACGCCTGTCACCAATGTTTGAGTTCTCAGAGACTGCCTTGGTTGTCGTAACACTGGTGGGTGCGATTACCGCCTGGATGTGTGCAACCATCGGTCTGGTGCAGAATGATATTAAACGTGTGATTGCATACTCCACCTGTTCTCAGCTCGGTTATATGTTTGTTGGTCTGGGTGTCTCTGCATACTCAGCGTCGATCTTTCATCTGATGACACACGCCTATTTTAAAGCACTGCTCTTTCTGGCGGCAGGTTCTGTGATCCATGCTGTTATGGCTGAACAGGACATTCGCAAGATGGGACAGCTGCGCAAATATATGCCGGTTACCTATATCACCATGTTCCTGGCAGCACTCGCCCTGGCCGGAGTGCCGCCATTTGCAGGTTTCTTCTCCAAGGATCTGATTATTGAAGCAACGATGGCACGTGAATTCACCGAGTATGGTTGGGTTGGCAGCTTTGCAACCTTCGCCGTGCTGACCGGTGTGTTTATGACTGCCTTCTACACCTTCCGTATGTTCTTCCTCACCTTCCATAACTCGGATCGTGTTGATCCTCAGACCAAAAGCCATCTGCACGAGTCGCCTAAGGTGATTACGATTCCGCTGATTATTCTCGCAGTTGGTGCAGTCGGTTCCGGTCTCTGGGGTGTGGCTGTATTGGATATTGCCAACCCTGAAGTGCTCAATGGTTACTTCGGCGATGCGATTTTTGTTATGGATGCACATAATCCGCTGATGACCATGGCCGCAGAGGGGGGCGCTCACGGCGCTCTGGGCATGATGCTGCATGCGCCATTTACGATGCCATTCTGGCTTGCACTGAGTGGCATAGGGCTGGCTTACTTTATGTATTTCAAAGAGACCACGATGCCTGCCAAGATTGCTGCAGCTTCCGGTCCGATTTACACCTTCCTGCTTAACAAATGGTACTGGGATGAGCTCTACGAGAAGATCTTTATTCGACCAGCTCGCGCACTTGGTACCTTCCTGTGGCAGAAGGGTGACCTTGGAGTGATCGACAAGGGTGCGATTCACAAAGGTATTATTGATAACATTATCGCTGGTGCGGCACGTATGCGGGCCATGCAGACCGGATTTGTATATCACTACGCATTTGCGATGGTGAGTGGCGTGTTTGTGCTGCTGACCTATCTGTTGCTGAAGGCTTAAGGGGAGAGAAATGGAGTTGCATAACGTTCTGGACTTTCCGATTCTCTCACTGAGCATCTTCCTACCGCTTGCAGGTGCACTGGTGATCTGGCTATTCGTTAAAGGTGATGATGCTGTACGCTGGGCCAGCCTGGCTGTATCGATCGCTGCCTTTATCGTCACGCTGCCTCTGGCATTTATGTTTGATGAGACTACATCTCACATGCAGTTTGAGGAGTTTGCTCCGTGGATATCAACATTTAATATCAACTACCAGTTGGGCGTGGATGGTATCTCCATGCCGTTCATTGTACTGACCAGCTTCCTGACGGTTATATGTATCATCTCGGCATGGCGCTGCATTCAGAGTCGTGTTAAAGAGTATATGATCGCTTTCCTGGTATTGGAGACCACGCTGATTGGTGTGTTCGCTTCCATGGATGCGGTGCTGTTCTACTTCTTCTGGGAGGCACTGCTGATTCCGATGTACCTGATTATCGGTATCTGGGGTGGCAAAAACCGTGTGTATGCCACACTTAAATTCTTCCTCTATACGCTGGCTGGTTCGGTTCTGATGCTGATTGCGCTATTGGCCATGTATTTTGAGGCAGGTAAAACTTTCAGTCTGCTGGCCTTTATGGATTACCCGTTCAATCTTGAGTGGCAGATATGGATCTTTATCGCCTTCTTTATCGCCTTTGCTGTGAAGGTGCCAATGTGGCCAGTACATACATGGCTGCCTGATGCCCATACTGAAGCACCAACAGCCGGTTCGGTAATTCTGGCGGGTATTCTGCTGAAGATGGGTGCCTACGGCTTCCTGCGCTTCTCACTGCCGATGCTGCCCGATGCCTCACAATATTTTGTACCGTTTATGGTGGCATTGAGTCTGGTGGCCATCGTCTATATCTCGTTGGTAGCGATGATGCAGACAGATATGAAGCGTCTGATTGCCTACTCATCGATTGCTCATATGGGCTTTGTAACGCTGGGTACCTTCATGTTTACGCAGGCAGCTGTTGAAGGCGCGGTGATCGGCATGATCAGTCATGGCTTTGTAGCTGCTGCACTCTTCCTCTGTGTCGGTGTGATGTATGATCGACTGCATACGCGAGAGATTGGTGATTATGGTGGTGTGGTCAATGTGATGCCGGTATTTGCTGCAGTCATGCTCTTCTTCTGTATGGCCAATGTGGCTCTGCCCGGTGCATCTGCATTCGTTGGTGAGATCATGGTTCTGATCGGTACCTTTGAAGCCAACCCGGTCTATATGGATGTATCAACCAAGTGGGTTGCTATTGCTGCAACCAGTAGCGTGGTGCTCTCAGCCTGTTATACGCTCTGGATGTACAAGCGCGTCGTGATGGGTTCACTGGTTAAGGATTCGGTTAAATCGATGAAGGATATGACAGCACGTGAGTTCGGTTACTTTGTACCGCTGATGCTGCTGACCCTCTGGATGGGTTTCTATCCTCTGCCGTTCCTGGATATTTTACATGTGTCAGTTGAGCATCTGATTGCTCAAGCCACAACAAGCAAGCTGGATGCAGCTGCCGCACTGGTTCAGGCGATGCCTGCGCTAGATGCTGTGCATCATTGAGGAATTTAAATCATGGCTAATGTGACTTTCCCGTTCCCGTTTCCTGATCATCTGATCACGCTGCTGCCTGAAATGATCGTTGCGATCATGGCGATGTTCCTGCTGCTGTTTGATGTCTTTATTGCCAAGGGCAGCAAGACAACGGCTTATCTGGCTATCCTTACCACTGCGGTTGCCGCTGTTGCTACCTGGATGTTGCAAGGGCCCGATCCTCTGGTTGCCTTCTACGGCTTCTTTGTTTTCGACTCATTTGCGGTGTTCAGTAAAATCCTTATCTATATCGCAACCGGTCTGGGTATGATTCTCTCACTTGAATATATGAAAGATGAGCGACATATCGGTGAATATTATGTGCTGATGCTGTTTGCCATGCTCGGTATGATGCTGATGGTCTCCTCTAACAACTTCGTCACCATGTATCTTGGTTTGGAGCTGATGGCGCTATCGATCTATGTGCTGGTTGCTTATCAGCGTGACGTGCTGCGAGCTAACGAAGCGGCGCTTAAATATTTCATTCTCGGCGCGCTCTCTTCAGGTATGCTGCTGTATGGCATCACCTTCCTCTACGGTGTAACCGGTAGTTTCGATTTCGCGGTTATGGGTGAGAAACTTGCTCATAGTGAGGGCAATGCGACAGCGGCTGTGCTGCTTGGTATGGTGTTCCTGATTGCCGGTCTTGGCTTTAAGGTCTCTATGGCACCGTTTCATATGTGGACACCTGATGCCTACGAAGGTGCGCCAACACCGGTCACCGCATTTATGTCTGTAGCGCCTAAGGTGGCAGGTTTTGTGATCTTTATGCGCATCGTTGCCGATCTTCTGCCGTCGCTTCAGAGCGAGTATCAATCAATTCTGATCGGTATGGCAGTGCTGACCATCGCTATCGGTAATCTGGCGGCGATCGCTCAGCGCAATATTAAACGTATGCTTGCCTACTCAACGGTTGGCCATGTTGGTTTCATCATGATGGGCCTCATTGCAGGTACACCGGAAGGATTCTCAGCAATCCTGGTCTATCTCTCGATCTATCTGGTAATGACCATGGGTGTGTTTGCGGTTATTATCCTGATGCGCCGTGAAGGTATCCAGGGTGAGTTGCTGGATGATTTTGCAGGGCTCTCCAAGGTGAGGCCGGGTTATGCGCTGGCAATGGGGCTATTTATGTTCTCCATGGCCGGCATTCCATTTTTGGGCGGCTTCTGGGCCAAGTATGCAGTGTTTATGGCCGCAGTTGAGGCCGGGCATCTCTATCTGGTTCTCTATGCGCTGCTATTCTCGGCTGTAGGTGCGTTCTACTACCTGCGTGTCGTGAAATATATCTACTTTGATGAAGAGCGTGTGGCATTTAATTTTATTGAGAGCAAACCAATGCAGGCAACTGTGTTTGTCACTGCTGTAACCATTGTGTTTTTAGGGCTGTTTCCGGATGCGCTATTTGAGCTTTGCCGACAGGCGCTTGGTGGTTTAGTTTAAGCCTGCAAACTTCTGCAGTGGTAGGTTGTTGTATCATTTTAGTTTGCGTAAGGGTTATAGGTAACAACTTCCCTGTACGGATTTTTAACTTGATCAGAGGTGGCCATTTAGCTACAATGCGCCACCGCACGAATCGAGGGAGAGGGTTTGCACGTTCTCTGTACTCGACTGATCAAATGAGGCATCCATGTCTTTGTTAAAAGAATCTGCAATTGGCCTAATGGTTCGCTTGCAGATCGTGGTCGGGATTCTTGGTTTTGCTGGTTTGATGCTGTATGATCAAGCTGGTTCGGCACTATCACTTCTGTATGGCGTAGCCATGATGGTTGTGAATTCAATCTGGCTTGCCAGGCGACTGGACAGGACTCAAGGGTTGGATGCTGATGCTGGCAAGCGCTCGCTCTATGTTGGGGCTGTGCTTAGGTTTATCGCGCTGATTGCCGGGTTGATGCTGGCTTATCAGTTGGGGCTTCACCTTTTGGTGGTGGCTGCTGGAGTTTTTTTGGCGCAGGTGGTTGTTTTTATCTCTGCGCTGATAGGAATAAGAAAAGAGTACAAAGGAGGGGGACTTGGCTGATCAGAGTCACGGTGACGGCGGAATTGCCGGCCATCTGCAGTATTGGACGCTAAAGATTGATGAATCCAATCCATTCATGCAGATCCATTTAGATACTATGCTTGTTTCACTGGTTGTTGCCGGACTTATGTTTGGTTTCGCGCTCTGGTTGAAGGGCAAGCTTGTGAGCGGGGCGCCGACTGGTGCTCAGAATGCTGTTGAATCTGTTGTCGGTTTTGTTGATCAGACTGTAAAAGACAACTTCCCTGTACATAATCCATTGATTGCGCCGCTGGCATTTACCGTGTTTGTCTTTATCGCGCTGATCAATACCCTTGATATCCTACCAGCGTTCCTGCTGGGAAATATCGCGCATCTCTTCGGTGTTGAGCACTTCCGTCCGGTTCCAACCAATGATTTGAACTTGCCTGCTGCTATGGCTGTCTCTGTCTTTGCGCTGGTTCTCTACTATGAGTTTAAGCTCAAGCCTGTTCACTTCTGCAAAGAGCTTCTTATGGAGCCATTCACAAATCTGGTTCCCGGATTCCTGAAGCCTGTTGTGATGCCAATTAATCTTATTTTGAAACTTGTTGAAGAGCTGGCTAAGCCATTGTCACTCTCCTTCCGACTCTTTGGTAATATGTTTGCCGGAGAGGTTATCTTCCTGCTGATCGCGTTCCTGCTACTGGGTGGCGGCGCTGTAGGCATGGCGGCAGGTTTCTTCGTTGGTCTGGCATGGACGATATTCCATCTGTTTATCGGTCTTCTGCAGGCATTTATCTTCATGATTCTTACGGTGGTGTATCTGTCTATTGCGCACCAACCGGTAGAGCACTAATTATTTATAACGATAGGAGTATATAAATATGGACGCAACAACAATCATCACAGCTGCAACCGCAATTTCGGTCGGCATTATCTTAGCTGCTGCAGGCATGGGTTCTGCAATTGGCTGGGGTCTCATCTGCTCGAAGGCTCTCGAAGGAATCTCTCGTCAGCCAGAAATGCGCCCACAGTTGATGTTCAACATGTTCATCTTTGCAGGTTTGATGGAGTCTTTCCCATTCATCGTCATGGCTTTCGCACTGTGGTTCCTGTTCGCAAACCCATTCCTGGGTTAATAGAAAGAACATTGGAATTTAAAAAGGAGGTCGTATGAGTTTAGACCTGACATTTATCGGTCAGATTGTTATTTTCCTGACGCTGGTATTCCTGATGAGGAAGTACCTGTACGGACCAATGATTGATCTGATGGAAGCTCGCTCCCAGAAGATCGCTGATGGTCTTGCCGCAGCAGATGCTGGTAACGAAGCCAAGGCCAAGGCCGAAGCTGAAATTGCTGAGCAACTGAAAGAGGCTCGCACTAAAGCAGTTGAGATCATTGCTTCTGCAGAGAAGCGCTCTGCTGAAATCAACGAAGAAGCTGTCGTTAAGGCTCGTGAAGAGGCTGGGCAGATTGTTGACTCAGCACGTGACGAAGTCGGCGCCGAGTTGAATCGTGCCCGTCAGACACTACGTGCTGAAGTTGCCGACATTGCCATGCTGGCTGCAGAGCGTGTTGTAGAATCCGAGTTGGATGCAAGTCGTCACGCTACTCTGGTAGAAGGCATTGTAAGCCGCGGGTTTGGTAACGCATGAGCACATCACAGATATCTCGTCGATACGCACGCGCACTGTTCGATCTGATTCAGGAGGGCACGGACCTCCGTGGTGACCTGGAGAAGGTTGCTGCAGCTGCCTCTGCTGACGAGGTAGCAGTGCTTCTGGCTTCACCGGAATATCCTGCTGATCTTAAGAAGCAGGTTATTGTGAAAGTAGCCGGTGACATCTCTGGCGAAATTGATTCTCTTGTTGGCATGCTTACCGCACGCGGCAAGGAGTCTCTGCTTCCTGAGATTCACGCATTGGTAGAAGAGATGCTGCATCTGGCTGAGAGTGAACTCGAAGCTGATGTGGTTGTTGCGACTTCCATTGATCCTGCTCTGCAGGAGAAGCTGACTGCTGCTCTGACAGCATCTACTGGTAAGAAAGTTCGCATTAAAGTCTCCGAGGATAAGTCTATTCTTGGCGGCCTGGTTGTTCGAATTGGCGACCGTAAAATTGATTATTCGTTGCGTACGAAGTTGAGCGGCCTGCGCCGTGAACTGGCATCGTAAGCAAACAGATTGAGTATTAGAGGAATATACGTATGAAGCTCGATACCGCAGAAATTAGTTCGATCATTAAAGAACAGATCAAGGGTTTTGAAGCAGCTGCTGCTGATGCCAATGTTGGTCAGATCATCTCCGTTGGTGATGGCGTTGCGCTTATTCATGGTCTCTCCGGAGCCATGGCTGGCGAAATGCTGGAATTCCCGGGTGGCATCATGGGAATGGTGCTCAACCTTGAAGAGGACAGTGTTGGTGCTGTGATCTTCGGTGAGTTCACTACACTTGGTGAAGGCGACGAAGTTAAATGTACTGGCAAGATCTTTGAGGTTCCGGTTGGCCCTGAGCTGAAAGGTCGCGTTGTTAACGCACTTGGTCAGCCCATTGATGGTAAGGGCCCGATCAACCCAACTGGCTATGATGCTGTTGAGAAGATCGCACCCGGCGTTATCGAACGTAAATCTGTAGATCAGCCGCTTCAGACCGGTATTAAAGCAATCGACTCCATGGTTCCTGTAGGTCGTGGCCAGCGTGAGCTTATCATTGGTGACCGTCAGACTGGTAAGACTGCGATCGCAATCGATACCATTATCAATCAGAAGCATGAAGGCGTTACATGTGTATATGTTGCGATTGGCCAGAAGGCATCTACGGTTGCATCTGTAGTTCGCACCTTGAAAGAGCATGGCGCTCTTGATAACACCATTATCGTTGCAGCATCGGCTTCCGAGTCTGCAGCACTGCAGTTTATCGCACCTTACTCAGGTTGCACCATGGGTGAGTACTTCCGTGATCGCGGTGAAGATGCACTGATCGTATATGATGATCTGACCAAGCAGGCCTGGGCCTACCGTCAGGTTTCTCTGATCCTGCGTCGTCCTCCGGGTCGTGAAGCTTATCCTGGTGATGTATTCTATCTACACTCCCGTCTGTTGGAGCGTGCTTCCCGTGTTGATCACAACTATGTTGAGAAATTCACCAATGGTGAAGTGACTGGCAAGACTGGTTCGCTGACTGCACTGCCGATCATTGAGACTCAGGAAGGCGATGTATCTGCATTCATCCCTACCAACGTGATCTCTATTACTGATGGCCAGATCTTCCTGGAAACCAGCCTGTTTAACGCAGGTCAGCGTCCGGCGATCAACGCAGGTCTCTCTGTATCACGTGTTGGCGGTGCTGCTCAGACCAAAGCGATGAAGAAAGTTGGTGGCGGTCTGCGACTGGATCTGGCTCAGTATCGTGAGTTGGCTGCATTTGCACAGTTTGCATCTGATCTGGATGAAGCAACACGTCAGCAGATTGAGCGTGGTAAACGCGGTATGGAAATCCTCAAGCAGGATGAAAATAACCCGCAATCTGTAGCAGAGATGACTGCAGTATTGTACGCACTTAACAACGGCGATCTGGATGATGTTGAAGTAACCAAGGTTGTCGCATTCCAGAAAGCATACCTTGCTTACCTGAATTCTCAGTGTACATCTCTTGTTGAAGGGTTGAATGCTACACCTGCACTGAATGAACAGGTTGAAGAAGGCCTGCAGAAAGCTGTCGCTGACTTTAAGTCAACCGGCACATACTGATAGGAGACGACTGTGGCTTCAGCTAAGGAAATTCGGACTCAGATTGGTGCGATCCAGAACACTGGTAAAATTACCAAGGCTATGGAGATGGTTGCCGCATCCAAGATGCGTAAGGCACAGGATCGCGTAGTTGCTGCTCGTTCTTACGCTGAAGGTGTCAGGCGCGTGGTAGCTAACATGATGAGCGCGCATGCTGAGTACCAGCATCCGTTTCTGGTTGAGCGTGAACAGATCAAGAAGGTGGGTATCATTGTTGTTACCACCGACAAAGGTCTCTGTGGTGGTCTCAATACCAATGCTCTGAAAGAAGCGCTTGGCCTGATGAAGGCACAGGAAGCTGAAGTCGAAGTATTCACTATCGGTAAACGCGCTGGTCTGTTTATGCGTCGCATCGGTGCCAAGATTCATGGTGTGGCTGAAAACATTTCAGATACCCCTGAGCTTGCCGATATTCTCGGTGTGGTAACACTGGCTATCGAGAAGTATATCTCTGGCGAACTTGATGAAATTCATCTGGTTTACAGTGAGTTCGTTAATACGATGACTCAGAGCCCGACTTCAATGCGTTTGATGCCTTGCCCGCTTCCGGAAAGTGAAGAGAAATCAGGTTACTGGGATTATCTCTATGAGCCTGAGGCTAAAGATGTTCTCGAAGGCGTTCTGCGTCGCTACGTAGAGTCTCTGGTTTATCACGCTGTGCTGGAAAACAAAGCATGTGAGCAATCTGCACGTATGGTGGCTATGAAAGCTGCAACAGATAACTCGAAAGATATTGTTAGTGATCTTAAAATCACATACAACAAGGCCCGTCAGGCCGCCATTACACAGGAACTGGCTGAGATTTGTGCCGGTGCTGCTGCTGCTGGTTAACAGTTTAGATTTTTAGGAGAGGTCAGAAAATGAGTACAGGAACTATTGTCCAGGTGATCGGTCCGGTAGTGGACATCCGCTTTAACGCTGGTGAACTACCAAAAATTTATAACGCTCTGAAGATGTCAGATCCAAAACTGACACTGGAAGTTCAGCAGCATCTCGGTGATAACACCGTGCGTACGATTGCTCTGGGCACCACAGATGGTCTCAAACGCGGCATGACTGCAGATGATACCGGTGCGGCGATTAAGGTTCCTGTTGGTAAGGCAACCCTCGGCCGTATCATGAACGTACTCGGCGAAGGCATCGACTTCGAAGGCGAAGAGGTAGATTCTGAAGATCGCTGGGAAATTCATCGCGCGGCTCCAACCTTTGAAGAGCTCTCACCAGCTCAGGAAATTCTTGAAACCGGCATTAAGGTTATCGACCTGATGGCTCCAATCGCCAAGGGCGGTAAAGTTGGCCTGTTCGGTGGTGCTGGTGTTGGTAAAACCGTTAACATGATGGAGCTGATCAATAACATTGCGAAAGCACACGGTGGTTTCTCCGTGTTCGCAGGTGTTGGTGAGCGTACTCGTGAAGGCAACGACTTCTATTACGAGATGAAAGAGTCTAACGTACTGGACAAGGTTGCACTTGTTTATGGTCAGATGAATGAACCTCCAGGTAACCGTCTTCGTGTTGCACTGACTGGCCTGACTATGGCTGAGTATTTCCGTGATGAAGGCCTCGACGTACTGATCTTCATCGATAACATCTACCGCTACTCACTTGCTGGTGTTGAGGTTTCCGCACTGCTTGGTCGTATGCCATCTGCTGTGGGTTATCAGCCTAACCTGGCTGAAGAGATGGGTCGCTTGCAGGAGCGTATTGCTTCTACCAAGACTGGTTCTATTACATCTGTTCAGGCCGTTTACGTACCCGCGGATGACTTGACCGATCCGGCACCTGCTACCACCTTCGCACATCTGGACTCTACGATTGTACTGTCACGTCAGATTGCTGAGCTTGGTATCTACCCTGCGGTTGATCCACTTGATTCTACATCACGTCAGCTTGATCCTAAGATCATCGGTATTGAGCACTATGAAGTAGCTCAGGGCGTTCAGAAGACTCTGCAGCGCTATAAAGAGCTGCAGGACATCATCGCGATCCTGGGTATGGATGAGCTTTCAGACGAAGATAAAACTGCTGTAACACGTGCTCGTAAGATTCAGCGCTTCCTGTCTCAGCCATTCCATGTTGCTGAAGTATTCACCGGTTCTCCAGGTGTGTACGCTAAGAAAGATGAGGCAATTAAAGGCTTTAAAGGCATCCTGGCTGGTGAGTATGATCATCTTCCAGAGCAGGCTTTCTACATGGTTGGTGGTATTGAAGAGGCTGTTGCTAAAGCTGAGAAGATGGCGGCTAAGGGCTAATGGCTTCTACCATGCAAGTGCTGGTCGCTACGGCCGAGCGTGAGGTTTATCGCGGCGAAGCTGAGTTTCTTGTTGCACCCGGTGCAGCTGGTGAACTCGGTATTTTGCCAAAGCATAGCCCGCTGCTCAGTGCTCTGACCACCGGTGAACTCCGCATCACCAATGGTGATCATGTTGATGAGGTGTTCGTTTCAGGCGGCTACATGGAAGTGCAGCCTGATATGATTACTATCCTTTCTGACTCTGCAGAGCGTGCTTCAGATATTGATGAAGCAGGTGCAATTGAAGCAGAGCGCAAGGCGAAAGAGATTCTCGATATGCAGAAAGATGATATCGATTATGCTGCCGCTGAAGCTGAACTTTCTATGATGACTGCACGTCTGATCTGGCTGAGAAAGAAAAAGAAATAATAGTACATTGATTAATTTGAAAGGGCTGCACGATGTGCGGCCCTTTTTTTGTTCAACCGATTAACCTTACACCTTTTATTTTGATCTATAATCGCTGCTGGCTTATCGTTAGCTGCCACTATTTCATCGGAGGATATCTATGAGCAAACTCCACTACCCGGATTTGCAGGTTTGTGTACTGGCTGCAGGTAAAGGCAAGCGCATGCGCTCCAATCTGCCTAAGGTGCTGCACAAGGTGCTGGGCAGGGCGATGATTGATCATGTGCTGCATACGGTTGAAGCACTGCGTCCTAAAGCCATCGCTATGGTTACCGGCCATGCCTCAGAAAAGGTGCGTGAGCATGTTGGTCAGCCGATCAACCTTGATTGGGTGATTCAGGACAAGCAGTTGGGTACCGGCCATGCAGTCAAGCAGTGTGAAAAGGTGATCCGCGATGTGCGTGATGTGCTTATTGTCTGTGGTGATACACCACTGTTGAGTGTGGATACACTGGCCCGACTGGTCGATGAGCACAGAGCAGCCAATACCGATGTGACTGTGTTAACTGCTAAACCTGAGAATCCATTTGGTTATGGGCGTATTGTGCGTGATGGTGATGGCAGTGTGACCAGTATTGTCGAGCAGAAGGATGCTTCTGATGAGCAGTTGTTGATCGGTGAGGTAAGTAGTGGCATCTACTGCGTTCGCCATGAAGTGCTGTTTGATCTCCTTCATGCCATTGGCAACAGTAATGCTCAGGAGGAGTACTACCTTCCTGATATCGTGCCGCTGGCACTTAATGCGGGACAGTCTGTTGCTGCGATTGCTATGAACGATTCTGATGAGATGGTTGGTGTGAATGATCGCGTTGATCTGGCTCATGTTGAAGGGCTGATGCAGAAGCAGATTATTGAAGAGTGGCAGCGTAGAGGTGTGACGATCGAGAAGCCCGATACCGTGCGTATTGAGGCGGGTGTGAAGATTGGTTTGGATACAGTGATTCAGGCTGGTTGCTATCTGATCGGCACCACTCATGTTGGTGACGAGTGTCGGGTTGGCCCTAATGCTGTTCTGGTGAATGCATGGCTCGATGACCGGGTGAATGTTTTTGCCTTCAGTCATATCCATGGTGCCAGTGTTGGTGCTGATTCTTTTATCGGTCCTTATGCTCGTTTGCGGCCAGAAGCGCAGCTTGATGAAGAGGTACACATTGGCAATTTTGTGGAAGTGAAAAAATCTGTGATTGGCCGTGGCAGTAAGGTCAACCATCTCAGCTATATTGGTGATACAGTGATGGGTTCGGCGTGTAATGTCGGAGCCGGCACAATTACCTGCAACTATGATGGTGCCAATAAATTTACCACTGAGATTGGTGATAATGTCTTTATTGGTTCAGATACCCAGCTTGTTGCACCGGTTAAGGTTGCTGATGATGCCACGATTGGTGCTGGCAGCACGATCACACGCAATGTGGCTGCCGGTGGTCTTACCCTCTCTGAACGTAATACCCAGAAATATGCCGCTGGCTGGAAACGTCCGCAGAAAGATCGTAGCTGATGTGCGGCATTGTTGGCGCTATTGCTGAGAGAGATGTTCTTCCCATCCTCATGGATGGATTGCAAAGGCTGGAGTATCGTGGTTATGACTCCGCCGGTGTTGCTGTCAGGGATGATACTGGAGAGCTGAAGCGATTCCGATCGCTTGGCAAGGTAAAAGAGCTTAAAACGCTGGTTGACCGGTCAGATATCACCGGCGATCTCGGTATTGCCCATACCCGCTGGGCGACCCATGGTGCACCGGCAGAGAGAAATGCTCATCCGCATATGAGTGGTGTCAGGGTGGCAGTCGTTCACAATGGCATTATTGAAAACCACGCAGCCTTGCGTGACGCTCTTGTAAGCAAAGGTTACAGCTTCACATCCGAAACCGATACTGAAGTTATTGCCCATCTGATGGCCGATAAACTTGACTCGGGCAGAGATCTGTTTGCAGCGGTTGTAGAGGCTACAGCAGAACTGGATGGTGCTTATGCCCTTGCAGTAGCCAGTCCAGAGGATGGTGATCGCATTGTTGTGGCCCGCGAAGGAAGCCCCTTGGTGATTGGTGTCGGCGATGGCGAGCATTTCATCGCCTCTGATGTTGCGGCACTGCTGCCGGTGACGCGCAGTTTTATCTTTCTTGAAGAGGGTGATGTGGCTGAGGTGCGTCGCGATGGTGTTACCATCTTTAATGCAGATGGTGAGCAGGTAACCCGTCCGGTGAAAGTGTCTGAACTTTCCAGCGAGAGCGTGGATAAGGGGCCGTATGCGCATTATATGCTCAAGGAGATCTATGAGCAGCCCGGCGTGGTCTCTGAGACGCTGGAGGGCAGAATTCATAAGGGCCGTCTGCTTGAGGCGAGTTTCGGACATGAAACCACTGCTCTACTCGACAGAACCAAACATGTTCAGATTGTTGCCTGTGGTACCAGTTATCACGCTGGGCTGGTTGCACGTTACTGGCTCGAAGAGGCTGGTATTCCCTGCAGTGTTGAGGTGGCCAGTGAATACCGCTATCGCAAGGTGGTCGTGCCCGAGAACTCTCTTTTAATCACCATCTCCCAATCAGGCGAAACGGCCGACACGCTTGCGGCTCTTCGCGACAGTCGTTCAAAGGGATATATCGGCAGTCTTACTGTCTGCAATGTGCCGGAAAGCTCGCTGGTGCGTGAATCAGATGTCTGTTTTATGACCCGTGCCGGCACTGAGATTGGTGTCGCCTCAACCAAAGCCTTTACCACTCAGCTGGTAGCACTGCGCCTGCTGATGATAGCGCTTGCCCGTCGCAAGGGGTTGTCACCTGATGCTGAAGAGGTGATGGTCAATGAGCTTCACTCCTTGCCTAGGCAGATTGAGGTGGTTCTGCAGTTGGGCGACGCGATTAAAGCGATGGCAGAGGGTTTTGCCGATAAGCATAACGCACTGTTTCTTGGGCGTGGTGCCTTCTATCCGGTCGCCATGGAGGGGGCGCTTAAGCTTAAAGAGATCTCCTACATCCATGCCGAGGCCTATCCTGCCGGAGAGCTGAAGCATGGTCCGCTCGCACTTGTTGATGAGAGTATGCCTGTCGTCTGTGCACTGCCTGATGATCCGCTACTGGAGAAGGTGCTCTCAAATCTGCAGGAGGTGCGTGCTCGTGGTGGTGAGCTGTTCCTCTTCTCTGATCATAAAGTCGATATTGGGCTGGATCACTACCAGAATCTCACACTCTCAGACATCTACCCCGGTACTGCACCGATTGTCTACAGTATTCCACTGCAGCTATTAGCCTATCACGTTGCTGTCCTTAAAGGCACCGATGTAGATCAGCCCCGCAATCTCGCTAAATCGGTAACAGTCGAGTAGTTATAACCCTTCTTTCTTAAGCTATACAAACATCTTTTTGCCCATAGAGTGCGCTTCAAATTTTGGAGGTGTAATCATGAAGAAGATTGTTTTGATAGCTGCAGCACTACTCTCGATGCAGGTAGCAACGGCTACTGCAGCAGACATAAAACCATACGCAGGTGTTGGACTGGGGCTGTTTGAGCTTGATCCGGGTCAGAACAAGAAAGCCGTTTTTGGTGGTTTTGGTTATGCTGGTGCAAGCTTCCATGAATACTTTGCTGCCGAGTTCCGTGCCGGTCTTACCGGGCCTCATGAGCGTGAAGAGGTAGGGCCTTTGACAGAAACCTTTCAGGTGAACTGGTTTGTTTCAGCCCTCGCCAAACCGAAGATTGAGGTTGCTGATGGTCTGGAATTTTACGGGCTGCTGGGCGTCACCAGTATCAGTACCAGCATTACACCGCTTAACTCCGTCATTGAGAGATCAGTAACCAAAACAGCTCTCACCTTTGGCCTGGGCGGCACCTACTTTATTACGGATAACATGAGTGTTGGAGCTGAGTGGGTGCGCTACTCATCCAATGCCGATGCTGCGACAAAGAATGGTGCGAACTTTAACGGTCTGGATGTGAACGGTTTTACTGGTACCTTTGCCTACCATTTCTAATTAGTAAAAGTTGAACTGAATCAGCCGTCGCCCCAAACAGGGTAGCGGCTTTTTTTTGATATCAGCCGGATTAATTCCGGATCGGAATAAGTGACGACCTCTTTTAATGCTGCTCTATGGTTGCCAGCTTACAAAAAAGCGGATCTGTTGTCCCCTTTCAGTGCTCTAATCTCCTCCTCTAAGCGGGCGACGGTCTCTTCGAGGCGGGAGATGCGTGCCAGGGTATCATCGGAAAGTGAGGGTGATGCCGGAGCGGCTGATCGGACAGGTTGGGTTTCGATATCAGGGGTGCCGCAGAGCAGATGTGTATAACGATCCTCGCGCTGACCCGGGGCTTTGGGGATTTTAATGACAAGGGGCTCATCTCTAGCCATCAATGCAAGTAGGGCATGTTGAATATCTTCGTGATCGGCGAATTCGGTCATGCGATTGGTGTTGACCTTGATCTCGTTGAGGGTGTGTGAACCACGTAGCAGCATCACACAGATAATGGCGCGCTCTTTTGATGAGAGCTGTAGTTTGCGGGAGAGAAATTGCTCGTAGCGATCGGCGCGGGCCAGTGTGTTGGCAGTAATCAGCCCTTCATGGCGCAGTTCGCTGATCACGCTACCGACTTGCTGCTGCGTCAGGTTCATCACCGGGTTGCGGCTGCTTTTCTGATTGCATGCTGCAACCAGTGCATTAAGGGTGAGTGGATAGTAATCGGGCGTGGTCATCTGTTTTTCCATCAGACTGCCCAGCACGCGAGCCTGTAAAGCGTTCAACATGGTCTCTTCCTGTTCACTCATGGCATCACCTCTGATTTCGGTTGATTCAAGACTAACCGCTCTCTCTACCACTGTAATTCAAATTTGCTTTCGAAGCTGAGTTCTTTGCCGCTTAATGGATCGGTGAATGAGAGCCTTTTGGCCAGTAGTTGCAGTGGATTGTCGTAACAGGGCGGGTCAGAGGGCGGGTGAAATTCCGGATAGAGACGGTCACCGACAATAACTGAACCGATCAGCCCCAGATGCAGTCGCAGCTGATGGGTTTTGCCAGTGATTGGTTTGAGTTCGAAACGAGCCAGTTTATCTCTTCTCTCCAGCAGTCGAATCTCAGAGCGGGCATTGATCTCGCCCTCCACATTTTTGAAACGTAACCACGGCTCTCCCCGTTCAATGCGGCTCTTTATCTGCCAGGGACCCTGCTCAGGGTGATCGGGCATGGTGGCAATCGCCTCGTAGGATTTATCTATGTTGCCGAGGCGGAAGAGATCAAAGTAGGGGCCACGCTGTTTCTCATCGACAGTAAATAGAACCACTCCGGCAGTTTCGCGATCCAAGCGGTGCACAGGCACAAGGTGTTGCAGACCGGTGCTGCGCTTAAGTCGGTGCAGCAGGCATTCATTGACGTATGATCCACCAGGGGTGACTGGCAGGAAGTGAGGTTTGTCAGCAACCAGAATGTGTTCATTGCGAAACAGTATCGATTCGTGGAACGGGATCGGGTGTTCAGAGGCCACTTCGCGAAAATAACGTAGTCGTGTGTTGACCCTGTATGGGGTGGTTTCGTTGACAGGTTGCCCGGAATCATCGCATATTTTTCCGTTCTGCAGTCGATGCCGCCAGACATCCCGGCCAACACGCGGGAAACGTTGATCAAAAAAATCGAGCAGGCAGGGGAGTGGCTCAGCTATTTTCGGAAGCGTGACAAATGATGGCGTGGGTGAGGTGCTCTGCTGATTGTTGTCGGACATAAGAGGTGAATCATGCAAAAGCGGGGAACAAAGCGCCAGAAATTAGAGGGTGAAGGCCACAGCAACTCGCAGGTTCCCTTTGACACACTCGGTTACTATTCATAAGCTGACGAAGCATGAAAACTGACGCAATGACAAAGATTTATGGCATCATCGGCTGGCCAGTGAAACATTCGCTTTCACCGGTTTTTCAGTCCACTTTTCTTGAGCAGCAGCAGATCAATGCGGCATACCTCCCTTTTGCAGTGGCACCTGAACAGCTCCAGCAGGCGATGCAGGGCATGTTGGCTCTGGGTGTTGAGGGCTTTAATGTGACAGTTCCGCATAAAGAGTCGGTGTTTCAGATGGTATCGGCTGATGATGATGCCAGGCTGATTGGTGCGGTGAATACGGTGCGTCGTAGCAGTGAGGGTTGGCAAGCGACCAATACCGACTGGCGCGGCTTTAAAGCGGTGGTTGAAGGGCTTGCAATTGCTGTGGCAGGAAAAAAGGCGCTGCTGTTTGGTGCCGGTGGTACCGCACGTGCTGTTCTGCATGCCTTGTCAGCACTTGGGCTGGAGACTGTTTATATCTGTAATCGAAACCCTGAACGGCGGGCAGCTTTTGTTGCTTTTGCCCGCTCCAGTTATCCGTCGCTGAATTGTGAGTCAGTGAGCTGGCAGCAGGATGAAGTATCTGATGCCTGTGCAGAGGCGGCTCTCCTGGTGAATACCACGACGGTAGGCCTGGCGTCAGATCAGCCATTCCCATTTGAACTCTCCGGAGCAGGAGCAGCTATCGATGCTGTCTACAAACCCGATGGAAATACCGCCTTCTGCAGGGCTGCAGCGGCAACCCGAAGTGCTGTTGATGGCCTGCCGATGCTGATTGCGCAGGGGGCTGAATCCTTTGCCTGGTGGCATGGCTGCGCACGCCCTGATTGTAGTAGTGCACTGAAAAATATCGAGCAGCAGCTTGGCAGAAGTGCCGTGCATCTGCCCGGCTGGCAAGGTCACTGATGAGTCGCTCCCGTCTAGGCGATATTCTGCTGCGCCAGCAGCGTATCACGCGTGATCAGCTTGATCAGGTGCTGCGTGAGGCTAAGCTCAACGGTGATACGCTTACCCTGCAGCTGGTGAAACAGGAGATATTCACTGAAGAGGAGCTGGTCGCTTTCGTGGCCCGTTCATTCGGCTGTCCGGTGGTTGATCTGAGCAAGGTGGAACTTGATCCCGAGGCTTCCAAAGTTCCGCTGGATATTCTGCGTAAAAATATGGCTCTGCCGCTCAAACATGAGGGCAATATGCTCAGGCTGGCCGTGGCTGATCCCTACGATATCAATGCCCTGGATGAGATCGCCTTTGTCAGTGGTAAACAGATTGATCTGGTTATTGCTGCCGAAAGTGATCTGATCAAGAAACTCGATGAGATGGGTGATTCTGATTCTCATCTTCAGGATGTCATGGCTGATCTGGGCGCCATGGATGTCGAGGTTGTCGAGGCCATTGATGAGGATGTCGATACGCTGAGCCTCTCTGCTCAGACAGAGGCAGCACCCGTTGTACGACTGATTAATCTGGTGCTGCTAGACGCAATTAAACGTGGTGCATCGGATATTCATCTGGAGCCTTATGAGAAGGTACTGCGGGTGCGCTATCGCATTGATGGTGTGCTGCACGAGATAATGCGCCCACGCATGAATATGCGCGATGCAATGATTTCACGCCTGAAGATTCTTGCCCGGCTCGATATCTCCGAACGTCGTCTGCCGCAGGACGGGCGTATTAAATTACGCCTCTCACGCGCCAAAACAGTCGATTTCCGTGTCTCTGTTCTACCCACCCTGTTTGGTGAGAAGGTGGTGCTGCGTCTGCTCGACCCTTCCAGTTTGCAGCTGGATATGACCAAGCTGGGTTATGGAGCACAGGCGCTGGGCTGGCTGAAAGAGACCATCGGCCGTCCCTACGGCATGGTGCTGGTGACCGGGCCAACCGGTTCAGGTAAAACAGTGAGCCTCTATTCTGCGGTTGCCGAACTGAATCAGCCGGGTGTCAATATCTCCACGGCTGAAGATCCGGTGGAGTTCAACTTCATGGGTATCAATCAGGTGAATGTGAATGCCGATATCGGCCTCGACTTTCCGGCGGCCCTGCGCTCGTTTCTGCGTCAGGATCCCGATATTATTCTTATTGGTGAGATCCGTGATTACGAGACCGCTGCTATTGGTATCAAAGCGGCACTGACCGGCCATCTGGTACTGGCCACACTGCATACCAATGATGCTCCCTCGACCATGACACGACTGGTGAATATGGGGGTGGAGTCATTTCTGGTTGGCTCTGCTGTGAATCTGGTATCCGCGCAACGACTTGCCCGTCGCATCTGTCCCGATTGCAAAACCGAAGAGATTATTCCGGCATCAGCCTTGCTGGAAGCAGGTGTGAGCCAGGCGGATGTCGCATCCTTCCATCCGATGCATGGTGCAGGCTGTCCGACCTGTAGTGGTACCGGCTACAAAGGGCGAACCGGTATCTATCAGGTGATGCCGATTTTTGATGAAATTCGCGAGGCGGTGTATGCTGGTCAGAATTCGAACCAGATTAATGAGATTGCAGTGGCCAAAGGCGTGAAAACGTTGCGTATGGAGGCACTGGACAAAGTGAAGGCCGGAGAGATCTCCCTTGAGGAGTGTCTCAGGGTGACGGTGGCAGACTGATGGCGGTATTTGTTTGGCAGGGAAAAAACAGGCAGGGCACTCCTCAGAGTGGTGAGATGGAGGCGAACAACCGTGAAATCGTCTCAGCAACGCTGCGACGGCAGGGCTTGAGTGCTATCAAGGTCAAGAAAAAACCGATTGAGATCAACCTGTTTCCCGAGAAGGTGGATGAGAAGGATATCTCCATCTTCTTTCGCCAGCTCTCCACTATGATCAATGCAGGCTTGCCACTGGTGCAGTGTTTTGAGATGGCTGAGAAGGGTTCTGAAAAAAAGGCTCTGAACAAACTGCTTAGAGATGTGCGTCAGAACCTTGAGGGTGGTAACCCTCTCGGTGAAACGATGCGTAAATTCCCCAAGGAGTTTGATCGCCTGACCTGCGCTTTGATTGAAGCGGGTGAGCAGGGCGGTATTCTCGACTCTATCCTGCTCAGGCTCTGCAGCTACAAAGAGAAGGCACTGAGTCTGAAAAGAAAAATCAAGTCGGCGATGGTTTATCCTGTCGCCATTCTGGTTGTTTCGTTTATTGTAACTTCGATTCTGATGATCTTTGTGATCCCGATTTTTAGTGAGATGTTTGCCGACTTTGGTGCGGAGCTGCCGGCACCGACACAGATTGCCATGGCGATATCAGATATCTTTGTCGAGTTCTGGTATGTGATTCTGTTCGCGCCATTTGTGCTGTTGTTTGTCATTAAATCGATATATAAAACGCCGGCAGGCCATTATCAGATGGACAAGCTTCTGCTCTCACTGCCCATTTTGGGCGATGTATTGCGCAAGGCATCTGTAGCGCGTTTCTGTCGCACATTTTCTACGCTGGCTGCTGCCGGTGTACCTATTCTTGATGCACTGGACACGGTGGCCGAGACCTCCGGTAACGTGGTGATCGAAGAGGTGATTCTCGCCTCCAAAGAGTCGATTTCACAGGGGCAAACGCTTACCGCACCGCTGGAAGCCAGTGGTGTATTTCCCGTCATGGTGACTCAGATGATATCGATTGGTGAGCAGACCGGTAGCCTTGAAGAGATGCTGGGCAAGATTGCTGATTTCTATGAGGAGGAGGTTGATGTTGCTGTAGAGAATATGCAGCAGTTGATGGAGCCCCTGATTATGGCCTTCCTCGGTGTAGTGATTGGTGGACTGGTGATTGCGATGTATCTGCCCATCTTCCAGATGGCCTCCATCGTCTAACCCATTAAGGCCATGCGCTGGTTTCATCCATCCCACAATAATCTGGCAGCATGAGAAACGGCTGCTGATCTTTCTATGTCACTGATCTATTTCAGAGTGTTGGCAGGTGCCATCATCTCGCTGATTATCGCCACCTGGTTTTATGGTGATGCCGGTGCCTTTCACAAACAGATGCTGCTGTTCAGCGGTGTGCTGTTTCTGTTTCTGCTGGTCGTTCAGAC
This sequence comes from Mariprofundus sp. NF, assembly GCF_013387455.1. Taxonomy (NCBI): domain Bacteria; kingdom Pseudomonadati; phylum Pseudomonadota; class Candidatius Mariprofundia; order Mariprofundales; family Mariprofundaceae; genus Mariprofundus; species Mariprofundus sp. NF. The sequence goes on along the minus strand of NZ_VWNC01000002.1, from coordinate 141,851 downwards.
AGTTCTTACCTACAGCAAGGTGGCGCTACGCAGTCAGTATCTGATCGGTTATGGCTCTGATGCCCTGCTTGCAGGGCTGCTGATCTTTGTCACTGGTGGTGTGACCAGCCCGTTCGCCTTTCTGCTGGGGCTGATCATTATCGCCTCCGGCCTGCATGCCATGCGGCTGCTGCCGCAGTTGATTGCTGTGTTTGCCTGTATCTTCTATCTGGCGGCAGCCAATGGTGATCTCTGGCTGCGGAACCAGCAGTTGCTTGATGTTCAGCAGGCGCTACACGCACTGCTGCAGGTCTCCGCCCTGCTACTGGTTGGTGGTGTGATGGCTTATATCTCTCGACGCCATGCCGCACTCAGTGCAACCAGTGATCATGCGGTGCGCCGGCACAGACAACTTAAGGACCTCTATGATCGAGTGATGCAGTCGATGCATGAGGGTATGGTGGTGCTTGATGAGAACCTGCAACTCTCAGATATGAATGGTGCGGCAGGCAGGTTGCTCGGTTCCCTGAAACTGGATGCCCTGTTATCTGCGCCTGAACTGCAGGCCTATTTTGAGCAACCAAGGCATAGTTCATTTCAGTGTGACTATGTCTTTGATGATAAAGTGCTGCTGGTGCGGGTCACCCGTCTGGAGGCGGGAGAGGATGCGACATGGCTGTTGACGTTGGTTGATATCAGTGAGGTGCGCAAGCTGGAGGGAGAGCTGCTGCAGCAGGAGAAGATGGCGGCACTGGGTCAGATGGCGGCGATGCTGGCACATGAGATTCGTAATCCGATTCAGACCATGGCGCAGGGGCTTGAATTTATCGGTATGGATGCAGAGAGGGATATCAACATTAAAGGAATCATGCACGATGAGATGCTGCGTCTGAACAGGCTGGTCTCTACGATGCTGGAGTACTCCAAACCGCTGCGGCCTCGGCCTGTTTCAGCTGCTGTTGCCGAGTTGATAGATGCTGCTGTGAAGCAGGTTGAGATGGGCGGGGCAAAGCATGTGCAGTGGCAGTGTGATGCTGATCGTCTGCATCTGGACCCTGACCATTTTCGATTGCTGCTGGATAACCTGCTATCCAACGCGCTGGCCAACAGGGATGAGAATGGTGAGGTTCGCATAGAGATGCATGCCAGTGGTTTGAGATGGAACCTGAAGGTCTGCAACCCCGGGTTGGTTGCCGATGAGCTGAAAAGCAGGCTTTTCGAGCCGTTTGTCAGTGGTCGTTCTCGCGGTGTTGGTTTGGGATTAGCAACGGTTCAGCAGGTGTGCCGGGCCAATGGCTGGCTGATTGATGTAATTTGCAGAGATGGGATTACCTGTTTTAATGTCACCTGTTTAAGTAGTGATTTTGTTGTGCCAGAGCGTGAATCCGGAGATAGTGAAGCTCAGAAGCAGATAAGTGTGGAGGAGAGTGATGGCTGATATTCTGCTGGTTGAAGATGAAGCCAACGCCAGACAGATACTTACGCTGGGGTTGAATCTTCAGGGTCATCAGGTGAGTGGCTGTGGCTCTGCGGAAGAGGCACAAAACCTGATGCAGAGTCAGGAGTTTGATGTGGTGCTGACGGATCTGCGCATGGACGGGCGTGATGCAGGGCTTGAGGTGATTCGTATGGGGCGAGAGCTGCAGCCGGATGCCCGCATTTTGCTGCTTACCGCTTATGCCAGTGCCGACACCGCTGTTGCTGCGATGAAAGAGGGTGCATTCGATTATCTGACCAAACCGGTCTCAGCGGAAGAGCTGGCAGCGGCTGTAGAGAGGGCACTGGCTGATAGCGCTGCAGCTGAAACTGTGACTGCTGAGCAGAAAGATGAAAGCTCCAGCAGCAAGCATGAGATGCTGATAGGTGTCTCTGAGGCGATGAAGAGGGTGCGCTCAAGGCTTGGGCGGGCTGCACAGTCGGATTTCACGGTGCTGATCAGCGGGGAGTCAGGGACAGGTAAAGAGCTTGCCGCAAGGTATGTACATGCTTCATCAAAGCGGGCCAGAGAGGCTTTTGTTCCTGTGCATTGCGGTGCTATTCCTGAAGGACTATTTGAGTCTGAGCTGTTCGGCCACCGTAAAGGTGCATTTACCGGTGCCGATTATGATCGCAATGGACTCATTGAAGCTGCCAATGGTGGTACGCTGTTTCTCGATGAGGTGGGTGAGATGCCGCTTGCGGTGCAGGTTAAACTGCTGCGTGTTCTGCAGGAGCGCTCTGTACGCCGCGTTGGTGATGATCATGAGCACGACGTTGATCTTCGTATCATTGCAGCGACCAATCGCGATCTGGAAGCCGAGGTACGCAAGGGCGCGTTCCGGGAGGATCTCTTCTTCCGCCTGAATGTGGTGCCGGTGCATATGCCGCCACTGCGCCAGCGCAGTGAGGATATCCCTGAACTGGCAACAGCTATTGTGCGTCAGTGGAGTGGTGGCCGCTCCAGACTGAGTAAGAGTTGCCTGAGCAGACTCTGTGAGCTCCCCTTTATGGGCAATGTGCGCGAGCTGGAGAATCTGCTGCAGCGCATGCTCGCCCTCTCTGAAAGTGGGGAGCTGGACACAGCCCTGCTCAATGAACTTTATGCCGTTAAACAGCCTGAAGCCGAGGTCTCACTGTCGCGCCTTCAGGAGCAGGAAAAAGATCTCGATAGCTGGCTGGAGCAGATAGAGCGGCAGTTGATTGATGAGGCGCTGAGCAAAACCGGTGGTAATATTACCCGCGCAGCCGAGCAACTTGGCATCAGCTTCCGCTCGATGCGTTACAGGTTGAAAAAGCTGGGTCTCTCCGGAGCCGATGAGTGACGCTGTTTGTTGTTACTGCTTCTCTATTAGGACTGATCTTTGGCAGCTTTGCCAATGTCTGCGTACATCGGATTCCGCGCCGGGAGTCGATTGCATTTCCGGGTAGCCACTGCCCAACCTGCAGTCATGCCATCGCTTTAAGCGATAATGTTCCACTGCTCTCATGGCTTCTGCTCAAAGGTGCCTGTCGCCACTGCGCTTCACCCATCTCATGGCGCTATCCGCTGTTGGAGTTGCTGATGGGGCTCAGCTGGGGTGGCCTGGCATGGCTCTATGGCCCCACGCCCATACTGCTCGTAGCCATCACGCTGTTTTTCCTGCTCTGGATTCTGACCCTCATAGATATGGAGACAGGGCTTTTGCCCAATGCACTCACCTTTCCCGGTATCGCACTTGGGCTTATTTTTTCATGGTGGATCGGTGACTGGCAGGCGGCTCTGATTGGAACTGTGGCCGGTTACGCGGTGTTCTGGCTGGTGGCGCGCCTGTTTCTGCTGATCACCGGGCGCGAGGGCATGGGTTATGGTGATTTCAAGCTGTTGGCTATGCTGGGGGCTTTTATGGGTTGGCAGGCACTGCCATTTATTATTCTCACATCATCAGTGACCGGAGTAGTGATCGGTTCGATCTTTCTACTGCTCTCCAGGCGTGGCATGCGCGCTGAGATTCCTTTCGGCCCCTATCTGGCTGTAGCGGGCATGATCTGGTTTGTTGCCGGTTCCGATATTCTTAACTGGTATGCGGATCTGATTGGTATGAGCCTGTGACAGGGCCTCTGCCTATTGGACTCACCGGTGGCATCGGTAGCGGTAAAAGCAGTGCTGCAACGATGTTCCAGAGCCTTGGTGTGCCTGTGCTGGATCTGGATCGGGTTGGGCATGAGGTGGTTGCCCCCGGTTCTGATGGGCTGAACCAGCTTATTCAGACCTTTGGTCAAAGCATGCTCAATAGTGATGGCTCTCTGAATCGCGGCGCACTCGCCGCCCACTGCTTTGGTAGTGCTGAGGAGACAGCGCGATTGAACGCATTGATGCACCCGCTGATCTGGCAGGCGGAGGCACTCTGGCTGGAGAAACAGCAGACTCCTTATGTGATAATCGAGGCTTCGGTGCTGCTTGAGTCGGGAGGCGCCGGGCGCATGTATGGTGTGATTGTTCTGCTTGCTGATGAGTCCCTTCGTCTGCAGCGGGTGCTGGCTCGGGGTGATCGCGATGCGAAGGCTTTTGCCGCGATTGTGGCGCGCCAGTGCAGTGACGAGACGCGTAGAGCAGAGGCGAACTGGCTGATCGACAATAACGGCTCTATTGAAGCGCTACAGCAGCAGGTGACCGTACTGCACCGAGAGATATCTGCTACACTGTAAACAAAGCCGTGCAGGAGATTGCCATGTCACAGATCAGACCCACACCCTTTCACTACCATGCCAGAGTAAGCTCCGTATATGACGGTGATACCTGCACAGTCGATATCGATCTTGGGCTTGGTGTCTGGAAATATGGTGAGAAGGTGCGCCTGTATCGCATCAACACGCCGGAGTTGCGCGGTGATGAACGGGCAGAAGGTTTGATCTCCAGAGACCGCCTGCGTGAACTGATTGATGGCAAAGTGATCCTGCTTGAAACTGTAAAAGATAAAAAAGGCAAATATGGTCGCTACCTGGCCGAGATCTGGCTTGCCACAGAAGATGGCTCGTGGAAGAACATCAATGATCAACTGGTACTGGAAGGACTGGCTGAGTACAAAAGCTATTAGGAACTAAAACGATAGCGCTTCTTTGTAGCAGCGGCGCCCACAGCGAAACCGTTGTTTACAACTTCTGCCTTAAAAGGGGCTGTTGCAGTTTGTTTATATAAGGTAGGCTCTCAGGGTTGACACAGGAAGCATGCGCATTTAGCAATGCATCCGTTGCCGGTCTTCTCCGGCGTTCCGGTTATCTGAAACGATTTGTCACCAATCAGCAATTCAATGAAGACGTCTCAGCCCAGTGTTTGACCCGTCTCTTCATCTGGAGTAACTCATGTCTAATGAAATCGATACACCACAGGAAGTGGTAACTTCTGAGGTAAAAGCCTCAGAGGAGAAACCTCGCCGTCGTGGCAGACCACGCAAGGTTGTAGTTGAGGTCGCCGATCAAGCGAATGCTCCTGAACCTAAAGTGGCCAAAGCGAAACCTGCTAAAGCAAAACCTGCTAAAGCGAAGGCTGCAGTGGTAAAAGCTGAAGCAGCACCTGCTGAGTCCGCGCCAGTAAAAGCTGAACCGGCCAAAACTGAGGCCGCACCTGCAAAGAGTGAAGCTGCACCGGAAGTGAAATCTCACCGTCGTGGCAGGCCGCGCAAAGTTGAAGGCAAACCTGCTGAAGCGAAGGCAGAAGAGTCATCGGCAGCCAAACCGGCAGAGAACCCCAGAGAAGAGCAGCAGCAGAATGATCATGGCAAACGCCCGCGCTGGAAGAAGGGCGACCGCAATAACAACAGTAACAATAGCAACAAACGTCCCCGTCGTGATGAGGCTGAAGAGAAGATCTCCGATGAGATGGATGGCGTTACAATTAATCTGAAAGAGGTTTCAGCCAAATCGCCGACTGAGCTGCTGGAGCTTGCCGACCAGTATGATATCGATAATGCCGCAGGTATGCGTAAACAGGAGCAGGTCTCTGCCATTCTGCGTGCTCACGGCCTGCGTTCGGGCACCATTTACAGTGAGGGTGTACTGGAGATTCTGCCGGACGGTTTTGGCTTCCTGCGTTCACCTGATGCTAACTACCTTTCAGGCCCTGATGATGTGTATGTATCCACCCATCAGATTCGCCGCTTCTTCCTGCGCAAGGGTGATACCGTTGCCGGTGAAATCCGTGCCCCGCGCCGTGGTGAGAAATACTTTGCGCTGAAAACTGTCGATACCACCAACGGCCAGTCACCTGAACAGGCTCGTACCAAGGTGCTGTTTGATAACCTGACCCCGCTCTATCCGGAAGAGCGTCTGACCATGGAGGTCGAGAATCCGACGCGTAAGGATATTACCGGTCGTATTATCGATATCGTATCACCGATTGGTAAAGGCCAGCGTGCCCTGCTGGTAGCACCACCACGTACCGGTAAAACAGTGATGATGCAGTCGATTGCTCACTCTATCGCCGCCAACCATCCTGACGTGGAGCTGATTGTTCTGCTCATTGATGAGCGCCCTGAAGAGGTGACCGATATGAAACGCTCGGTGAAGGGTGAGGTTGTATCCTCTACCTTCGATGAACCGGCTCAGCGCCATGTTCAGGTCTCCGAGATGGTGATTGAGAAAGCCAAACGACTGGTTGAAACCGGTAAGGATGTGGTGATCCTGCTCGACTCAATTACCCGTCTGGCACGTGCTTATAATACAGTGGTTCCATCCTCAGGTAAGATTCTTACCGGTGGTGTGGACGCCAATGCACTGCACAGGCCGAAACGTTTCTTCGGTGCAGCACGAAATATCGAAGGTGGTGGTTCTCTGACCATTATCGCAACTGCGCTGGTTGATACCGGCTCGAAGATGGATGAAGTGATCTTTGAGGAGTTCAAAGGCACCGGTAATATGGAGATCAAGCTGGAGCGCAAGCTTACCGATAAGCGTGTATTCCCATCGATTGATATTGCCCCATCCGGTACCCGTAAAGAGGAGCTGCTTACACCGCGTGAAGATCTTCAGAAGGTATGGATCCTGCGCAAGATTCTCTCGCCCATGGGTTCAATCGATGCGATGGAGTTCCTGCTCGATAAATTGGGTACCACGAAAAACAATGCTGAGTTCTTCGATCGCATGAATCAGTAGGGAATTGTGAGGAGTGAGGCGAGAGGGGTAAGGTATAGTATCCTCACGCCTAACCCGTTACTCTTTTCATCTCACTCCTAACGACTTGCATTTCTAAAGCCTCCGGTTCGCGCCGGGGGATTTTTTTATTTATAGACCGAGGGAATCAGGAAGATGGTGGAACCTGGGAATATGAAAATCCCAGTGACCATCGGGTTCGTGGGTGATCCAGACGGTTTTGCAGCCCAGTGCGCGGGCGACCTTGAGATTATCCGCCATATCATCCACCACCAGCGTGCGCTCAGGTGAAGCCCCTTCAGCATTGATTAGCATGGCCAGTGTCTCTTTGCAGGGTTTGGGGATGTAGTTGTTAAAGCGGATATCGTAGATCGCCTCAAAATGGTGGGCGATACCTAAGACTCCCAGAATACGCTCAGCATGTTCAAGGATGCCGTTGGTGTGGATCACCTTGCGTCCAGGAAGTCTCGCCAGCGCATCATCCAACTCATCATCGGCTTTAAGTATTTCATGGGCATCAATGTCATGTACATCGTGCAGGAAAGCTTCGGCCTCCATGCCGTGATGTAACATCATGCCACGCAGCGTGGTGCCGTACTCTTTCCAGTATTTTACCCGCAAGCGATCAGCCTCTTGGGGATCAACCTCAAGCTCTTTTGCCACAAAGGCGGTCATGCGTTTGTCCATGCGCGCAAACACCCCGCTATCAGCGGCATATAATGTGTTATCGAGGTCAATTACAGCTAAGTCGAATGGCATGTCTGCATGCTATCAGTTACGGGATAAGTTCACCTAACAAGAATCCAGGAACGGTTTGATGATCTTTCTTTTTCAGACTTACGAATGATTAGATGAATTCAGCTTGGCCAGTCCATTTAACTTTGTGTTCAGGATTCATAATCCGGATTCTGGAAAGGGATCCAGTAACGCGTGGTTTTGAGCTTGCCGGTTTTGGTGAACACGCCAAGTTCGACAAGCTGCTTCAGATCCCTTGTCGTTGTTGCAATCGGGGCTCCACTTATCGACATATACTTCTTGGCACTCATGCCGCCATCCCAACCTTCAATGCCCTTCTTCAACATGCAATCTAAAACCTTTGCCTGACGCGCGTTGATCTGACCATGGATCCGGTCATAAAGTTTTGTCTTTTTGATCAGAAAAGCTGTCAATCTCTGCGAGTGGTTGACGGCTTCCAACGTGGTCCTGGAAAAGTAATGAAGCCAGGGATTGATTGCCAGGCCGCTCTGATTGGCCTCAAGCTGATTGTAGTACTCTTTTTTGGTGCCTTCGATTACATGCGAAAGCGCGACTAAAGCAGGCTGATTTAAACTCTGTGAGAGCGCTTTTTCACTGAGCGCCCGACCAATGCGGCCATTGCCGTCTTCAAATGGATGGATCGAGACAAAGTAAAGATGGGCGATCCCTGCACGTGTAAGCGCTGGAAGTGGGTTGCTTCCTGCTGGAGAGGAGTCATTAAACCAATCGACAAAAGCGGACATCTCTTTAGGCACTGAAGACGATGGTGGTGCCTCATAATGAATCTTCCATTTTCCAGGCCGACCGGAAACAACCTGCATAGGATCTTCGTGGGTTCTGTAATTGCCGATATCCTTTAAGTGGGTGTGGCTCTGCATGAGGCTGCTATGCCAGTTAAACATCGTTTCATGGGTAAGCGGGGTGTCGAAGTGATGGTATGCATCCACCATCATTTCAGTTATTCCTCTTTCTCTAGGCGGAATCCTCTGACCATCTGCTATCAGGCCGAAGTTTCTCCGCAAGGAGATAGCAAGGCTTTCACGGTCAAGAAGCTCACCCTCGATTTTCGAGGTTTTTATCGCTTCTTCACTGATGAATTCTACAACAAGTTCTTTCTGATTGTTTTCATCGACATGTGAAAATGCACCCAGAAGCTTTCCGGCTTCAAACATAAACAGCTCCTCATATGCATTGAGAGCTGAAGAGGAGTAGATGAATTCAGGCCAGTTTTTTTTCTGCCAGTTCCAGGTCATGATGAGTAAATAGTACCGGTATTAATCATTGATGCAATGATTGGTGATTAATAAATGGCGGATTTATTAATCACTAAGACACAAGACCCTCTCTTGCTCTTCTCTCTTAGAGTGTTTTACTTGAATGAGTCTACCGGTTGGGACGGGTTTTAGTTGTTATCCGTTGATGCGGAGTAGAGGCCATCAGTTCTGTGAGTGGGTTTGGCTAGAATCTCTATGTAGAATGACTCCAGCTGATCGGTCTCAGCGCTGGTGATGCATTGACCAATATCTGCCAGTTGAATGGCCTCTGCGGCTTCTGGTGTTGGGCCGAATTTGCAGTCGAAATCCCACTGATCAAAACCTTCAGGCAGCTCTTTGAAGCGTTCCCGTTTGATGTATTTTTTGATATCGCGCCTGACATTGTCGATGAGCCGGGCATATTTAATTTTCGGGTGTGTCAGTTTGAATACTTTTTTCATGGTTCCTCACGATGGCTGCAAAACTTTCAAGTCTGCAATCCTGACTGTTCATGGCAGTGGCTGGGAAGTTAATTCTTTTGCGGCTGAAAACCTGTCGCTCAGCCTTGTATAGCGCTGGCCGAGTTGCACTGCTTCTCACACACGAGAGGGCAGCGGTCACAGGAGAGAGTTTGAGATACGATCGCAAGAAGGTTTTTTACATTCAGCGGTTTTTCGAACGTATGGCAGGTGGTTTCCTGCGGACTTTCAGGAAGATTGTGGTAGCCACTCATGACGATAATCTTCACGTTTGATTGGCTGGCGCGAATTCTTTTTATCAGCTCAAAGCCATCTATGCCGGGCATTCTGACATCCGTGATGATTAATCGCGGTTCAACATAGTCGTCTGAATGGAGATGTGAGAGGTAGTCGATCCCACTCTGAAAGCAGGAGATTTGGTTGCTGTGCTGTCTGAGAGCTTTGGATAGAAATTCAGTGATGAGCGCTTCATCATCGACAATATGTATCGGCATTTTTATATCCTTTATTCTTAAAGGGCTTTCCTTGCCCCTTAGCTGCAGCTTAGGGGAATTGATTGAATTGATAAATGCGCGTCAGGTCGTACGACCTATGATGTATTGCATTGAGACTCTCTACGATGTGAAATTGGATAATGCACCTTCTCGTAGTGGATGATAATGACATATTCAGGCAAATGTTGGTGTATTTGCTGCAAGATTTTCTGCAAGTGAAGACAACCATTGTCGAGGCTGATTCTCTGGAGAGTGCAGGCAGGCTTATCCATGAGTTTCACAACACTTTTGATCTCGTACTTCTCGATCATGAGCTTCCCGACGGAGAGGGGCTTATGCTGCTGGAGGAGGTGGGGTCGCAGTACCCTCATCTCAATGTCGCCATGTTATCTTCCTGGGAAGATCATGAGCTTATGCAGCAGTCGCTGGAGCTGGGCGCATCGGGTTATATTCCCAAAAGCACAACGCCTGCAGTGATGGTGGGTGCGATCCAACTGGTTCTGGCTGGCGGCACCTACATTCCACCACACCTGTTAGAGCATATGCCAAAGGGCCGATATACCTCTTCATCCACAGCAGGGGGAAGTCATCTGACGCAACGACAACTTGAAGTGCTGGCATTGTTGCGTATCGGATATTCCAATAAAGAGATAGCCAGAGAGCTGGAAATCTCAGAGGCAACGGTCAAAGCTCATGTTACTATGGTTTTGAGATCACAGGGTGTTTCATCGCGTACGCAGTTACTGGATAAGAAATAACACCGCTAATTTATTCAAAGACTATTGTAGAACGGGTCTGAGCCTGTTGCTCAGGGATATTGTCATCTCATCCACTGTTCTGCTTTTAAACAGGGCGATAAGCAGCCAGAGCATAAACAGGGGTAACAATAGAATCTGTACGATAAAGATGGTTAGATAGGCAGTCATCAGACTGAGCAGGGAAGCGACGATGTTTTCAGCATTCTCTACCATATTCAGAAATGCCTGCCGGGTTTTCTCTACTTTATCTGTGGCACCGGCCGTCATCGAAGAGAGAAAACTCTGGTTCTGTTCAGGCGCCATGCTGCTCATATCATCATAGTTTTGCGAAACGACAGAGAGTTTCTGCATCGATTCATCCATGCCCGGCTGTAACCAGTTGCTATACAGCGAATCACTTATCATGGCTGATGCGGGCAGCATAAAACGGAGCAACAGCAGGATTAGACTGAACTTTATCGCCAGCTGCAGTAGGGGTGTCATGCTGGCGCTGCCTATCCAGAGCAGTGGGATGCTCAGCAGTAACAGAATAGCGATGGTTTTAAACGAGATCGCTTCACTGATCTCAAAGCCGAGCTTCTGGATGCCGAGCGAGGCGATCGCTGCAACCAGCACCGATGAGAGGCGCTCGGTCATATCATCAATGGGGTCAAGGATCTGGCCTGCGGCGATGGTGACGCCGACTCCTGCCGGGGCAAGCTCCAGATGTGACTCTTTGACCACTGAAACCACGGCATTCACACCGCGTGTGGTGGCATAGGCGATAGTGGCGGCTTTAATCGATTCGCTGAAATAATCATCAGCAATGCGGTCAATGCCGGGAAGTTTTACGAATGAGAAGCCGTAAAACAGGGCGCTGGCCAGAAGCAGAAGCAGCGCGGTTCTCAGTTTCTGGCTGGAACCATTCATGGCTTTAGCGCCGAAGGGTGGAGAAAGGGAATACTTATCCCTTCTGGTTGGTTGCAACCAGCCAGATAGCGTGAGCTACACCGGGCAGGAAACCGAGCAGGGTCAGGATAATGTTAATGAAAAAATGTTTAGTCGCGCCAACCTGCAAAAAAGCGCCGACTGGTGGCAGGATAATAGAGAGAATCAGGTTCAGGATGCTCATGTGTTACTCCGGTAGTTCAGAATTATAATAGCGCATTATCCTGATTAACCCTCTCATTGTCGACAGTGACATTTGCAGGTGAAGAGAGCGGCCTCTCTGTAACTGCTGCACGTATGCGAATTACCTCTGATCGGGTCTGCTGGTAAAGCTGGCTGTTGCCATCAAGTTGCACAGCCTGCTCAATGGCCTGCATGGCAGCATCATATTGCTTCTGCTCCAGGCGCACCTGAGCAAGGTTATTCAGAGGTTCGGCAGCATCAGGGTGTGTTTTGGCAGCTTGATCAAAAGCAGCCGCGGCGCCATCCAGATCAATTTTTGCATAACGCATATTGCCCAGTCCCATCCATGCCGCCAGAGAGTTCGGCCAACGTTTGCTGGCTGCCTCATAGGCTTTGAGAGCAGCATCTGCCTGACCCTCCTGCTCAAGGTTTACGGCAGAGCGCAGGTAGGATTGCTCCCGGGCACCGGCAGGCACACTGCCCGCCATCGATACGACGATAGCCCATGAACCGCCTCTTACCCAGGTGCGTTCAAAGGTGGATAGCGGCATCCGGTAGTTCTGGGTATCGCCCGAGTGCAGGGTGACCTGCTGCAGATTCAGATCATATCCGGTTACCACAGCATAGTGCCACTGAGGTGCTACCTTCAGGCCAAGATTCTGTAATACGATCACAGGGTGGCCAGCTTTGATCTCTTTGAAAATATCGATCAGCCGTGGCGCAAGGGGGTAGGCGAGAAGTCCGAATCGACGCGGAAGCGCCTGCATCTCTACCTGCAGGGAGCCCTGCCTGCCGGGAATAAACAGTTGACGCCTCAGCGCATCAGGTGCGACCTCTACACCGACGAAGTTCATGACCATGGCCAGTGATGCCGGGCCACACTGGTAATCAAGCTGTGGAAAAAACGGCACATCGTTCAGCTGGGAGGTGGCAGTGATCGCAGCCGGTTTTTCCTCGATCAGTGCTGCACTCTGTTTAGCTGTGCAGCCACCAAGCAGCAGGGTGATAAAAGCAGCGGCCGCCAGCAGGCGGCCGAAAGCAGCTCTATTAATGGCCATGACTGTGCACGAACGGATAGACATCTGTAAATCCAAGAATATCGGTAACCAGCAGTACCACAAAAATAAACAGGGCTGCGCCGATCAGTGCGCCGACAATGCCACCTGCAGGTAGCTGATCAATCTTTCCGGCCAGTAGTTCCACCTCCTGATCACTCAGGTGAGCCACGCGTGTTACCGCATCTTCAGCTGCAATACCCTGCTGCTGAAGCTCCTGCTGCACCTCGGCACGATTAAGAAAGGCTACGACCTTTTCACGCTGTTGGCTGCTCTGCTGCTGCTCAAGCATCTGATCTGTACTAACCATGGCAGCATGGGCCAGAGGGATTTGCAGGTTTAAACTGATCATCACCATTACCATCAGTGAGATCACGCCTTTTTGGATGAATCTATTCATGGGTCACTCCTTTTGCCCCTATTAGCGCTCTGCAGCGAAGGACATAAGTGGATGCTGGGTGCTCAACACAACTGTTTCTGTGATCTGGCAAACAGTTCTAGTCCGGACAAGTTATGGCTGTGGCCTCTGAACGGGTCGCGATGTAAGCTGGTTGCCATGATTAAACCGGTGAAAAATCTCCTGATTCTGGGTTGTGGTTATGTGGGTGAGCGACTGGCTCAGCACTGCCTGCAGCAGGGTATAGCGGTGATCGCTACGACTCGTTGTGCCGATCGTGCAGCCCAGCTTGAGAATTCAGGCATTAAGGCCGTGGTGGCTGAAACGCCTGCAGATCTACCTGATAACTTGCTGGCATCGGTTGATGGCGTCATCGACTCGATTCCTTTAAGTCGCAGTGAGCAGGGCATGAGCGCATCCCAAACCCAGTGGTTGCCTGCGACATCTGCAAAACTGCTGAACGTGAAGTGGGCGGCTTACCTCTCGACTACGGGCGTTTATGGTGATGCAGGTGGCGCCTGGGTGGATGAGGAATATGTGTGTCATCCCACCAGTGCACGAGGCACACAGCGATTGGTCGCCGAGCAGTGCTGGCTGCAGTCAGGGTTACCTGCCGAGGTGTTCAGAATTGCCGGTATCTACGGGCCTGAGCGCAATATCTTTGCCCGCCTGCAGGCTGGCGATTACAAAGCTGTGACCTGGCAGCCACCACACTACTCCAGTCGCATCCATGTCGATGATATTGTGGCAGCAGTGATGGTGGCGATGCAGAAACCCAGAGCCGGGCGCATTGTTAATCTGGCCGATGATGAGCCGCTGCCACATGCCGATTATGTCACTGCGTTAGCTGGACTGATCGGCGCACCAGCACCTCTGCTGTTAAGTGAGCAGGAGGGGGAGGGTCAGCTCTCGCCCATGGTGTTGGAATTTTTTCGCGACAACAAGCGTGTATCCAATCACTTATTACATGCTGAACTGTTGCCGCAATTGAAATACCCATCATTCAGGGATGCGGTGGCTGATCTGCTTTGCTAAGCTGTCCTAAATTTATCAGGGCCGGTTCACAGGCCCTATCAGGAGATGAATCATGGCCAAGGGATTAATGGATTTTGCTGCCGAAGCGAGACTTTCGGTCAAAGAGATTACGGCAGCTGAGACTGAAGCAGGTATCGCTGCAGGCAGTGTGCTACTGCTGGATGTGCGTGAACCGGGCGAAGTACGGGAAGGGCATCTGCCCGGCGCGATTAATGTGCCGCGGGGACTGCTGGAGGCCAAAGCCGATCTGAATTTTCCGCATCGTGAAGAGCAGTTGCAGGATAGGGATCAGGCAGTGATCGTCTACTGCGCCAGTGGCGTGCGTAGTCTGCTTGCTGCGGCAACCATGCAGGAGATGGGCTTTAGCAACGTACAATCGATGACAGGTGGTTTTGCAGCCTGGAAGGCCGAAGGTCGTGAGATTGCCGGCGAATCGTGGTGAAGCAGCAAAATGAGTGATGGGTTATGTTGTCCTGTCGAAAACAAAAAAAGAGGGCGGTTTTCCGGCCTCTTTTTTTGTAACTGGCAAACTATGCTTCTACTTCATAAAGATCAGGCTGATCAACATCACAAACAGTAGAATGGCAATGCCGGAGAGAAACCAGACCATAGCACCGGAGCTTGTTTCAAAGTGATCCTGTTTTCCAAAAAACGTTGAATGTGGCATATCTCCTCCTTGGTAGCTTGAGATAGGGGTTAATCTGACGAAGGCGCTATTTTGAAGATGTGACTGGGCACACGAATATGGTGGAGCCAGCGAATAGACTTTTCTGCTACAGTTCCTGTATGGATGAAGAAGCGTTTCGAGTCATGGCTGAGGATATATTCAACGCACTGCCAGCCAGCTTTCTCAAGCTGATGCAGAATGTGGTGATTGTGATTGAGGATTTTGCACCCGAACATCAGCTTGTCGCGATGGATATAAGCTCCCCCTACCATCTTCTGGGCCTGTATGAGGGGCGCCCGATCACCGAGCGTGAGGCGGTTGATTCAGGCATGTTGCCCGATTTTATTCACCTCTACCGGGCACCTATTCTGGCTATGCAGCAGAGGACGGGGCAGTCGATTGAGGTCTGTATCGGTGATGTGCTGATTCATGAGATTGGCCACTATTTTGGCTTCAGCGATGCGCAGATGGAACTGATTGAAGCTGAGCAGTTTGGCGGGAGGAAGATGTGAAAGCTGAAGATGAGAAGATAAGAGCACTTCAAGATCAGCTGGCATCGGTACTGGCTGGCAAGGATGATGTTATCAGGCAGCTGCTGATTACACTGCTGGCAGGCGGTCATCTGCTCATTGAAGATGTTCCCGGTGTGGGTAAAACAACCTTGGCGCATGCACTGGCCAATAGTCTGCAGAGTGATTTTGGACGCATCCAGTTTACTGCTGATCTGCTGCCTGCAGATATTGTAGGCGTGGAGATTTTTGATCCGGCCAAGCAGCAGTTTGTCTTTCATCCGGGCGCGGTGTTCAATCATATCGTGCTGGCGGATGAGATTAATCGTGCTACGCCCAAGGCGCAGTCGGCACTGCTTGAGGCGATGGCAGAGGGGCAGGTGACCATTGAGCGGCAGACCCGCCAGCTGCCGCAACCCTTCTTTGTTATCGCCACACAGAATCCCCGTGAGCATATGGGCACATTCCCACTGCCCGAGTCACAGCTTGATCGCTTTTTTATGCGCATCTCCATCGGTTATCCGGATAGTGAAGCCGAGCGCAAAGTGCTGCTGGATGAGGCGGGGCAGGGGCGTCTCTCAGGTTTGCAGCCGGTTGCTGGCTGGGATGATATCATGGCAGCACGTCAGGCCATTGCAGAACTCAATGTTTCTGATCTGCTGCTCGATTATCTGTTGAAGCTGTTGCAGGAGAGTCGCAACGGTGAATGGCTGAAGCAGGGGATCAGCCCTCGCGCAGGCCATGACCTGATCAATGCAGCACGTGTTCAGGCCTGGCTGGCAGGTCAATCCTATGTCACTGCGGCAGATATTCAGACTGTCTGGTTACCCTGTCTTGCCCATCGTGTTGTAGCTGTCGGTGATAGCAGCGAGGCGTTAACCGCGCTGCTGGAAAGTGTAGCTGTTCCGGCCTGAACGACCTAAACAGGAGATTTAGTGGCCTACGATCCGGCTGACCTGAAACTTCCAAGCTGGCTCTTACGCTTTCTTGATCTGCTGATTGCCATTCGCATACCGCTTGGCTGGGGGTGGAGGCTTGGCTTTACGCGACCGGGCATCATCTTGTTCTCTGCACTTATCGGGCTGTGGGCGGCCGCACTCTATTCCGGCAACAACCTGCTCTATCTCAGTGGTGCGATGATCACTGCCATGAGCCTGGCCGCTATCGTGCAGACCCGACGCATATTAAAATATTTTCCCGATCCGGCAGCGCTATTACCGCTGTTGCAGCAAAACAGTGTCACGGTTGTACGCAGGGAGGCTGAACTTCTCATTCCGGCTGCAGCCGTTGTAGATATCAATTGGCACTATGGTGATGGTGTCTTTGCTCTGTCTGGCCGCTGTGAAGCAGGCCGACTTCGCCTGCAGGGGCGGATAAAAGCAGAGCGGCGGGGTCTCTACCGTTGCCAATCTCTCACGCTGGCCAGTGCCGCACCGCTGGGGCTGTTTCAGCTTGAACTGCAACGTGGTGATCGTGGTGAGGTGGTGGTCATGCCTGAACCTCTCAGCTGGCAGATGGATGGGCAGAGTGTTCATGCTGACTCCGGTCAGCAGCGTATCGGTGGAGATGAGTGGCATGATCTGCGTCTCTATACGCCGGGAGATGCACTGGCGCAGGTGCACTGGCGCAAGGCATCAGGGGATATCTCTGACTGGCGGGTAAAACGCTTTGCTCTGGATGCTCAGGAGGCACCTGAATCAATGCTGCGCGTTGATCTTCGCATGCCAGCTCATGCTGATGATGCGGCCTTTGAGGCTCTGCTTGGCCGGGTCTGGTTCTGGGTGTTGGCACAGGGTGAAAACGGCACCCTGATTCTGGGGCAGCAGCGTTTTGAGCTGGCTGAGGCGATGCGATCTGGGGCTCTGCAGCGGGCTATTGCCGGTGCCACTGCTGAAACAGATCCGGCAGCCGGTGTTGATGGTCTGCTGCTGGCGGTCAGCGATGATCGCTGATCTGCGCCACGACGCAGCACTACTGCGTGCCGAGCGACTGACACTGGCGGTGCTGTTGTGCGGTGTTGCCGCCCTTGCACTCTCTGATTTTGTATCCCCCTTCTACTGGCTGCTCTCGGCAGTGGCTGCAACCCTGCGTCTCTGGCGTGGGCCATCGCTGCACCTGAGTGAATTGCAGGCGAGTATTGTCGGTTGGCTCGGTTTCTGCTGGGTGATTGTTGAACTTGTTTTCGGTCGTGAGCTGATTGTCGCGTTTACCGATTTTCTGTTGATTCTCTCCTTTGCCATTGTTGTTGAAGCGGCCACACCACGTAATCACCTGCACCGCATGCTGGTGGGACTGTTTCTGGTGCTGGCGGCAGCTGTGTTGACTGACTCTGTTCTCTATGTGATTCCACTGCTGTTGATGATGTGGTTTCTGTGGCGGGCAGCAGCCTGCCTCTACAGCCTTAACTGGCCGGGAGGTGATCTGCCAGCAGTGCCGATGCGTCAGGAGGGGAGGTGGATGGTGCTGATGGTGGCAGTCACCGCGCTGTTGTTTATAACACTGCCACGCTTTGAATTTCATTCGCTACTCAAGGCTACACAGCCACGACTGCAGACCAGTGGTTTCTCCGATCTGGTGCAGTTGGGAGATTTTGCCCGCACACTTGATAGCAGGGTCATCATGCGGGTTGAACCGCTTGATGACTCAGCTGATGGCATCAAACAATTTCGCAGATGGACGATGGGTCGCTACTGGCGCGGCGCTGTGCTCTCACGTTTTACTGGTCATGGCTGGCAGAAGATCTCTGCCCGCCGCCAGTCTCAAATTGCTGCAGGTGAAGATCTGGTTGTGGCGGATGGGGGAAGTTTTAAGGTGGCGATGTATAGAGAGGCCAGTGATCACGCCTATATCCAGCTGCCGTCAGGCCTGCTGGGCATTCGCGACCTTCCCGAGGCGATTCGCATTGATGGGGCGGCAGCGGTTCAGTTTATCCGTGCTCCAGCCCGGCGGTTGCGCCTGTTAATGGATGTCGCCAGTTCTGCTGAGGCGGATGGAATGGCAGGGCCGCTGCGTCGGGAGCATGAGCGGGATAAAATCCCGACTGAACTGCGCCAGTGGCTGGACTCTTTTGTAGCCAGTGGTGAAGCACCCGAGGTGGCACTTGAGCGCATCGCCAGAGAACTGCGCGGCTGGGAGTATGACCTGAATACGCCGCTTGATGCCAGTAGACCGATAGCCTCTTTTTTACAGTTGAAGTCCGGCCACTGTGAACTGTATGCCACCACGCTGGCACTGGCGGCACGGGAGCTCGGTTTTGCTTCCCGCGTGGTCAATGGTTATCTGGGCGGTGACTGGAATGAGGTGGGTAATTTTTTACAGATCAGGGAGCTACATGCCCACAGCTGGAGTGAGGTGTGGCTGGCTGGATCATGGAAGCGGATCGATGCAACACCATCTGTTCGTGATGGTCTGCTGCATATCCGCTTCCCGACCCTCGATCAGCTCTGGGAGTCCGCCAAACTCGGCTGGTACCGCTATGTACTGGAGTTCCAGAACTCAGATCGCTTAAATTTTCTCAAATCGCTCTGGCAGAGTGTCAGGCTCTATAGCAACTGGCTTCTTTCAGCGGCGCTGGCCATAGGCCTGATGCTGTTGATGTGGCGATCTGCAGCGCAACTGCGTATACGATTGCGCAGGCCAAAGCGTGAACTACTGTGCTCTGAGCTTGATCGCTGGTTGCACCGTCGTGGTGTGCAGAGAAGGCCATATCAGCCGCTACGGGATACAGCATTGCCTGAAGGGGTTGCAGCCGAGCAGTGGCAGGGTTTTGTACAGCAGTGGGAAAGTGCCTGTTATGGCAGGGGTAAGTTATGGAACAGACATGATCTGCAACGCCATTTACGTGCGCTTTTGAAAAGCTACTGATACTATTTCGGCCAATGAAGTGTGAGAGGTAGTTGTTCGTGGGAATTCTTGAAGGTAAAAAAGGTCTGATTCTTGGTGTGGCCAACAATAAATCCATAGCATGGGGTGTGGCCCAGGCCGCCAAACGCGAAGGTGCTACTCTGGGATTTAACTATCTTGGCGAGATGATGGAGAAACGCGTGCGCCCTCTGGCAGAGAGTCTCGATGCCGACATTATTGCACCGATGAACGTATCCGAAGAAGCCAGTATCGACGCCTTTTTCGCGCAGGTGAAAGAGCAGTGGGGCGAGATCGATTTTATTGTGCATTCGATTGCCTTTGCCAACAAAGATGCTTTGCAGAACCGCTTTTCAACCACAACACGTGAAGATTTCCAGCTGGCTCTCGATGTCTCCGCCTACTCATTTATTGCCTGTGCCCAGCGTGCTGCACCGTTGATGAAAGCTGGTGGCAGTATCGTTACCATGACCTACCTGGGCGCTGAACGTGCTGTGCCCGGATATGGTGTCATGGGTGTGGCCAAGGCCGCGCTGGAGGCTTCAACGCGTTATCTGGCACAGGATCTGGGTGTTGACGGCATTCGTGTTAACTCTGTATCAGCAGGCCCTATTCGCACACTGGCTGCATCTGCGGTTGGCGATTTCCGCAAGCTTATGGAGAAGAGCGCACGCGGTGCCATGCTTAAACGCAACGTGACGCAGGATGAGGTGGGTAATACCACAGTCTACCTGCTCTCTGATCTGGCTTCGGGTGTGACCGGTGAGCTGCACTATGTCGATGCCGGGTTCCATATCGGTGCCGGTGATACAGGCGCGGAATAAAAGGTGTCAGGCTCCTCCACCGGTCAGATCTTCCGGGTTACTACTGCAGGCGAATCACACGGGGCGGCACTGGTCGCCATTGTTGAAGGGTGCCCTGCAGGCATCAAGCTTTCAGAAGCTGATATCCAGCCTGATCTGGACCGGCGTAAACCGGGCCAATCCAAATATACCACCCAGCGCCGTGAGGCTGATGAGGTGGAGATTCTCTCCGGCGTATTTGAAGGCACAACCACGGGTTGCCCGATTGCACTGCTGATTCGCAATACCGACCAGCGCAGCAAAGATTACTCCGATATCATGGATAAGTTCCGGCCGGGCCATGCTGATTTTACCTATTTTGAGAAGTATGGTCGACGCGATTATCGTGGCGGTGGCCGCTCATCAGCGCGTGAAACTGCAGTACGTGTGGCGGCAGGTGCAGTGGCCAAGCAGCTTCTGAAACAGTCCGGTATTTCAGTGTTGGGCTGGGTTGACCAGATCGGCCCTGTGCAGGTTGATGCTGCGAACTTTAATGCTGACGAGATAAGCAATAATCCGTTCTTCTGTCCTGATGCCGCTGCGGCAGAGCAGATGGCCACATTTATGGATGCGCTGCGTAAAACGGGTGACTCCATTGGTGCAGGCGTAAGCGTTGAGGCGCATGGTATGATTCCGGGACTTGGCGAACCTGTGTTTGACCGGCTCGATGCCGATATTGCCAAGGCACTAATGAACATCCCGGCAGTTAAGGCTGTAGAGATTGGTGATGGCATGAGCTGCATTGAAGCTAAAGGTTCTGAGTTTGGTGATGCGATTCGTGCCAACGGTTTCCAGAGTAATCATGCCGGCGGCATTCTCGGTGGCATCTCCAATGGTGATACCATTCGTGCCCGCATGGCACTGAAACCGACCTCATCCATTCTCACATCCCGACCAACGATCGATATTCATGGCAATGAAACTGATATTGTCACCAAGGGTCGCCATGATCCATGCGTGGGTATTCGCGCCGTACCGATTGCAGAAGCGATGCTGGCACTGGTGCTGGCTGATCATCTGCTGCGCCATCGCGCCAGCAGGATTTAAACGCAAACCCTTTATTTCGGTTCATCGCAGAACTCTGGGAATCACTTTTTAATAGTGAACTGTAGGATGTTTGGAGATGTTTATAATGGGACTGTTTGTACTCTCATCATCCTGTATTTCTATGGTGCTGAATGAAATTTCCCAGACTTGCTCGATGAAACTTATTTAGAAGGGGCCGGTTCCAGCCAGGCGCTTGCAAGGCCCGGATGCTGTTTGATCTCTTTAAGTTTTGCTCTGGCGTCATTGATGTTAAAATAGTCACTGCTGACCAGCCTGTACCAGACTCTGCCATTGACATCCACACGGTTGATGCGGGCGTTGACGCCCTCTCTGGACAGTCGTCCCTGCTCTGCTGCTGCTCCCACCTCGGATTCAAATGAGATGAGGTTAATCATAAACAGCTGATCCGCTGTAGCTGTTGCCGCCACTTTTTCAGCTTGGGCAGCCGCTTCAACTTCTACAGCCATCAGATCAGATGTGTCTGCTGTGGCCTGCATGGCAGATGTATCGGTTGAGGCACCCTGCATGCTGATGCGGGTTTTCGGTTGTGGATCATCAGGAGCGCTATCAAACTCATCCTCTTCCCAGCCGTCACCACCGCCCTTTTGATCATTGCTGCCCCACTCATCCTCTTCCCACTCCTCATCATCGCTCTGCTGAGGTTTGGGCGGGTTGCCATCGTGGATGTTATATTCACGGTTCTGACGCCACGCTTCACGTGTGAAGATATAGGGATCAAGTGCCAGCTCATCGCGCATATCCGAGGCATCAAGCAGCTGGGCCCGTTTGTCGATATACTTAAGCAGGGTGATTGGAATGGTAACAACAGGGGCCACCACAAGTGATGCCCAGAAGAGCGGATCGGTTGCAGTGGAGGTGATAAAGTCGGGCGCATCACGAACAGAGTTCGGTCCCAGAAGTGGAATAACAAGATAAGCACCCTTATCAACACCCCAGACAGCCAGTGTCTGCCCGAAATCCTCTTCATGCCGATCCAGTCCCATCGGTGTGGCAACATCAACCAGTCCGCCAATGCCGAGCGTCGAGTTAATCAGGAATCGAAACAGGTCCATAAAACCCTGTCCGCCTTTACCCTGCAGGAAATCATTGAGCACAGTATTAAGGTAGGTCGCGTTATCATAAAAGTTGGAAACGGCTGTTCGTGCCGGTTTTGGTACTATGGCGGTATAGCCCTGGGCGACAGGTTTGAGTGTTACCCGGTCAACGCCGTCATTGAACCCGTCGGTGACCCGGTTGACCGGCTGAATCGGATCGTAGCTATTCTGTGCCGTCGCACATGCTGAGAGCAGGGCGGCCAGCAACAGGGCCAGTATCAGATTGACAGGATTTTGATTCATTGCAGCCAATTATGCCCGCTGTTGTGGCAAATGCACGAAAATGGAGATCGGTTGACGGCTCTCTGCACGATGATCAAGGGCAGGGGTTGGGGTATTGCTGGAATACCGTTTCAATATCGGCACAACACTCATCGGATAGTATAACCTCATGGCTGGCAATATTATCAATCAATTGCGCCATAGTGGTCGCTCCGATGATTGTAGAGCTTACAAACGGTTGCTGCCGGATAAATGCCAGAGCCATCTGGGCGGGATTGAGTCCGTGTTTGCGGGCAACCTCAACATAGGCTGCCGTGGCCAGTTTGCCGTAGAGATTTGAGTAGCGGGTATAGTGGCCGAACATGCTCAGACGCCCCTCTTTTGGAGATTCATCGTTCAGGTATTTACCGGAGAGTACACCGAAGGCGAGCGGTGAATAGGCAAGTAGCCCCACTTTTTCGCGGCAGGATATCTCGGCAAGGCCGATTTCAAAAGAGCGATTGAGCAGGTTGTAGGGATTTTGAATCGAAACGATACGCGATAACCCCATCAGTTCAGCGCAGCGAAGGTACTGCATGGCTCCCCACGGTGTCTCATTGGAGATGCCGATGTGGCGCACCTTGCCCGCCTCTACGAGCCCGGAGAGCGCTTCCAGTGTCTCTGCAATGGCAGTGAAGGACTCCTCCTCATGTTTGTAATTGAGTTTGCCGAAGTAGTTGGTGCTGCGTTCCGGCCAGTGGGTCTGGTAGATATCGATATAGTCTGTTTGCAGTCGTTGCAGTGACTCATCGCAGGCGGTGATTATGTTGCTTCGATCCAGTTTGGCTCTACCGCCGCGTATATGCGGGCACCAGGCGGTCGGGCCACACACCTTGGAGGCGAGGATCACCTCACTACGCCGCCCTGTATTCTTGAACCATTCACCGATGATTGTTTCGGTAGCACCATAGCTTTCAGCTTTGGGAGGGATGGCATAGAGCTCTGCGGTATCGAAGAAATTGATGCCGTGATCACGGGCACAGTCCATCTGCGTGAAAGCCTCCTCTCGACTGTTCTGTTCGCCCCAGGTCATGGTGCCCAGCGCGATTTGACTGATTTTGATATCGGTTTGACCAAGTCGATTCTGCTTCATCTTTCCTGTTTACTCTCCAGCATATTGCTCAATGTCTGCTCCAGCAGTTCAACGGAGAAGGGTTTATTGAGGATCGCATAACCTTGCAGTCCACTTTCACGTTCAATCTCCTGTTTCTTATCATAGCCTGTTGCGAAGATGATGGGGATCTCCGGGGCGCTTTGATGGATCGCTTTGGCCAGTTCCAGACCACCCATTTTAGGCATCACGACATCAGTGAGGATAAGATCGATAGCTTTTGGATCTCTATGGTAGATGGCCAGTGCCTGCTCACCATTTTCAGCCGTTATTACATTGTATCCAAGGCTCTCAAGTACTTCGCCGATAATGGTCAGGACGTCCGTTTCATCATCAACCAGAAGAATGGTTTCACCTTCTGAGGCCTTTGATATTACTGTGGTTGTCAGGGCTTGTGCCACATCGCTGCTGATCAGTGGTAGATAGATGTTGAATGTGCATCCTCTGTTAACTTCGCTGCTGACATCAATGATACCATCATGGGACTGGATCGAACCGAAGACCATCGACAGCCCCAGGCCTGTACCCTTGCCGACCGATTTGGTTGTGAAGAAGGGTTCAAAAATAGTGTTGATACTCTCTTCAGGAATGCCATGGCCGTTGTCGGCAACTGAGAGATGCGCATAAGGAATCTCCTCGGCTGATTCATGGCTGGCCAGGAAATCACTATCAGGCCGGTATTCGGTTAGTCGTATGCTAATTGCGGGGTGGCTGACTCCTTCCACGGCATCGCGGGCATTGGTCATCAGATTCAGCAGCACCTGCTGAAGCTGGGTGATATCTGCTGACACCTTCATGTTCGTTTTCATGTCGATATCCAGAGTCAGTTCAACATCCTCAGGGATAGTGACTTTATGCAGGTTAAAGGTCTCTTTCAGAAATGGTGTGAGCAGTACTGTTCGTTTTTCAACGATCCCTTTTTTGGCAAAGGTGAGCAGCTGCTTGATCATCTCAGCAGCTCTGCCGATCAGGTTTTGGGTATTGTCGAGTTTCTCGATGACATTGGGCTGATTTACTACATATTTCTTGGCCAGATAGATGTTGCCGGTAATACCAGCCAGCATATTGTTGAAATCATGGGCAATGCCACCGACGAGCGTGCCGATCGCCTCCATCTTCTGAGCCTGATAAAACTGCGCTTCCAGCTCCTGAATATGTGAAATATCTTCATGTACACCGACATAGTGGGTGATGGTTCCCTCTTCATCGCGAATCGGGGAGAGGGTAAGCATGGCCGGATAGGTGGTACCATCCTTCTTCTTCTCGGTGATTTTACCCTGCCAGGCATCGCCGCGCTGAATGATTTTGCGAATTTCAATGGCCAGGGCTTTATACTCATCAGAGCGGAACAGCTCCGGTGTCTGGCCCATCGCCTCTTCGCTGCTGAAGCCGGTGATGCGGGTAAAGGCTGGATTTACATACTCTATTTCACCCTTGTTGTTGGTGATGGTGACCACCTCACTGGCCTGTTCAATGGCGCTGGAGAGTTTTCTCATCTTCTCCATATAGAGGTTTCTCTCGATAGCGATGGCAGCCAGACGAGCGGCATTGGCGATATCGGATATCTCCTCGGCATCAGGCAGACGCGGATGATCGTAGTACATGGCAAAGGTGCCGAGAACCTCACCATCTGAGCTGAATATCGGCTCAGACCAGCAGGCCCTTAGATTAAAGCCGATCGTGAATTCGGCATAATCGGCCCAGAGCGGGTCGTGTTCAATATCTTCAACAATCACCCGTTTTTTATGGAAGGCTGCGGTGCCGCAAGAACCGACTGAAGGGCCGATCTCAAGGCCATCAATGGCGGCATTGTAGGCATCGGGAAGGCTGGCAACAGATCCGGCTCTCAGGCGATTCTCCTTGATTAGAAGAATGGAGGCTCGCATGCCGGGATAGCGGGACTCATAGATGTTGATGATGCGGGTAAAGATTGTCTCCAGACTCCGGTTGCCTGCGACCATCTCAAGAATAGCTGCAGTAGATAGCTGCAGCGCTTCTGAGCGCTTGCGGTTTGAGATGTCAAAAATACAGCCGTCAATCCATGCCGCATGATCACCCTTATCATGGCCAGGTTGCCCTGATTCAACGACCCATCGCTCCACGCCATCAGCATCGATGATGCGGTATTCTAGGGTATAGGGTGTTCCATTTTTCAGCGCTTTTCGGATGGTTGTGGCTACCAGCTCTTTCTCATCGCTATGGATAAGCGCGCGGTAAGAGCGGTTGCGGTTATGAATAAAGTCGGATGCCGGGTAACCGGTGATGGCTTCGACCTCATCACTAATAAAGTCCATGCTGCACTCACTGTCCGGCATACAGCGGAACACGGCGCCGGGGATGTTGCCCACCAGTGATCTGAATCGTGATTCACTGGCCTCCAGCTTTTCGGTTCGGTTGTGCACCATGCGTCGCAGCAGTGTTGATTGCAGTGCGAAGATCAGCAGCAGAACAATCAGGCTGCCGACAAGCAGATGCCACTGATACTGCTTGAGGAAGTCTGAGAATGTCGGCTCTCGGGTATAGATGAGTTCACTGGCGGAGCTGCGTTGAGAGATGAGCCCTAACATGGCATAGGTGTCGATAATTCTCTGCCAGCGGGAAGGGCTCATATAACCGATCTGTACGACATCCTTCAAGACCATCTCACTGGTTTTTTCGGCTTCAAAATAGAGCTGGCCGGGAGAGAGCTTCTGCGTGTTGTATCTGGCCTGAATCAGTTCAATGGTCTCATCAATATGTTCCAGTGCATAACTCCAGCCCTTCAGGCTGGCCTGAACAAATGCAGCCGTTCGTTCCGGATGTTTCTTAATCTCCTCTTCCGAGGTGAAAAGCACATCACCGTAAAAATCGATGCCGTATTCAATCGGATGCAGGGTGCGAAAGGATACGCCAAGCTCTTGCAGTTGATGGGGTTGATCGGTGATATAGATGCTGAACGCATCGGTATTGCCATCAATGAGGTCATGGATGTTAAAGCTGCTATCCTGTCTGGTGAAATCGTTCCCTGACAGTTTTGCCTTGTTCAGGGCAGCCAGAATCACGGCATCCATATGGCCTGACTGCATCATGATCCGTTTGCCGCGTAGCTCCTCAAAGGTCCTGATACCTGAATCTTCCCGCACAGCCAGAGCCAGTGGTGAGTGCTGAAAGATTGCGGCCAGAGCTTTCACCGGTTTTTGGTTGGAGCGGGCTAGTACAATGCCGGTATCGGTAAGCCCGTAATGACCGGGAGCAGTCAGTACATGGTCTATCGGATTCTTGCCGGGGCCACCTTCGATCAGTGTGACATCCAGCCCTGCCTCACTGTAAAAACCTTTCTCTTTGGCGATGTAGAAACCGGCAAACTGGAATGCGTGTCTCCATTTCAGCTGCAGGCTGATGGCTTCCTCTGCATAGCTGGAGATCGGCAGCAGAAGGAGGCTGCACAGCAGGAGCAGGGTATGACGCATTGGCATGGTTGTTACCATACCCATTTTAGCATGCCTTGTAACGCACTGCTGTTGAGATAACGGTTGCGGTGGTAGTACCACTCCAGCCCAATGAGCAGGTTATCAAAGCCCAGATCAGCCGCTTTGCCCGGATTAAAGAGCAGTTGCGGCTGGCTGTGGATCTCCATGCCGTTGCTATCTGTGCCGTAGAGATCAATAAACCCTTCAAACGAGAGCCATGGGCCCAGTGGCACCATCCAGACAGTGGTACTCTGCCAGGTCATTTTGTTGAGGTTATCCTTACGCAGGTAGCCGTTGATGCTGAGCAGGTTAAAACCGGGAATGGTCAGATCAATGCCGATACCACCCATGTCAGCCCGGAATCCTTCACCATCCCGGTTGATCTGTGCGGCAATGAAAACGTCTTTGAGTATACCAATGCCGAGATTGTTGCCGTTGAGTGCCGATAGACTGATGCGCGGTGCCCACTCACTGTAGATGCGTGAACGGTTTGCGGTCGGATTACCCGCGAAGTCGAGAAAGTCGCCTGATTTCAGATCGATAAAGAAGTAGTGGTCGCCGTAGCTCCAGATGCCGAAATGTTCCAGCGTGAGGGTGGTCATTTTACCATCGGCGGTATTGTTGCCGTAGTAGTTGTCGTGAAAGTTGCTGCCGTAGAGCAGTTGCAGGTTGGTGGTTGAGAAACTCTCGCAGTGTCCTGCGGCAGGTATGCAGATTGCTGCTGAAAAGCAGCATATTAGCGCTCTGACTATCTGCTTAAGCCCGGCGGCCATTGTAGATCGCTCCACTATTTATGGCATACGCTTTTAGCACCGCCGCAGCCTCATCTCTGCAGATGTCCGTCTCTACGCTAATGCCGCGCTCCTCCAGCACCTCTTTCCAGTTCGCCATTTTCGGTCCCTCATCAAAACCGATGGCTCGGGCATCCTCATCACGTGCGCCACAGCTCAGGTGGCGGATGCCGGACCAGGGCAGGGCACCGAAACACATTGCACACGGTTCAGTGCTGGTGACCAGCTCATAGCGGGGGGACTCTTTTGCACCCAGATCAAAGGTTGCCAGTTTTTTCTGGGCGATGCTGATGGCGACCATCTCGGCATGGGCCATGGAGCAGTTGGAGGGTAGAACCAGATTGACGCCAGCTGCGAGCAGCGAGTGCTTCTCCATATCAAAGATTGCAGCGCCAAACGGGCCGCCGGTTTGCTGTTCAATATTTTGACGGGCGAGATTGATGGCCAGCTGCATGCGGCTCTCTGGTTCTGCATATATCTTATCATCGCCTGCCATGAAATCGGAGAGCCAGGCGGGCAGCTCGATAGCGATAGTTGTCATGGGTGAACTCATAACATTAAAGCAGCAAGATCAGTACCAACAGGCTGAAAAGAGCTAATGACTCTCAGTCCTCTCTGATCCGGGTTTGATTGCTGTGATTCGATTCAGTGCACCAGCAGTAGTTCAACTTCAAAAATAAGTGTCTCTCTCGGTCCGATGGCATCACCTGCGCCACGGGCGCCGTAAGCGATATTTTCAGGGATAAAGAGCTGCCATTTAGCACCCTGTTTCATCAGCTGCAGCGCCTCTGTCCAGCCGGGGATGACGCGGTTGGTTTGGAAGATCATCGGATTGTCGCGGCCATATGAGCTATCGAATTCGCGCCCGTCAATGGTGGTGCCGCGATAGTGCACGGTGACATGGTCTTTCAGTGCAGGGGATTTGCCTGTTCCTGCTCTAAGGATCTTATACTGCAGGCCACTGGGCAGGGTGATGACACCATCCTGGGTTGCATTATGCTGCAAAAAGGCAGTGCCCTTGGCTGCATTTTCTGCAGCCAGCTGATGATTGTACGGTTTGGGAGGCTCCGAAGAGCAGCCGATCAGAAGCAGAGTGAGTAGCAGTGCGAATAGTTTTTTCATGGTCAGGGCCTTTTAATGCTTATTTTGGTTGTCGTATTTAGTTAAGTCCGGGGCAACAGCCACCGGAGCCGCAGGCGGGCGCTGGTGAGCAGGGGGCAGTTCCACAGGCTGTTTCCGGTGAGCCGGAGGTGATGGCGTGGGCAGAGATCAGCTTTTTAATGTTGCTGCTGTTGCAGAATTTACATTCAACTGTTTCAGAGCTATTGCGCACCAGCGTTTCAAACTTCTGCTGGCAATCACTGCATCTATATTCATAAATGGGCATAAGCTCTCCTTGCCTCAACCCTACATGTTTGAACAGGGCGGTGAAAAGGATGTTTTTCTATCCTGCGAGCAGGCCTCTCTACCTTGATTAAGGTGTGAATCGGGTCTATAAAGCATGCATGAGTTCTGTCACGGAGAGAGGGTTTGCGTCGATGTTCGATGACAGACGTAAGGTTTTGGCATGGGTGCATCTGGTTTCTGCGCTGGTTCTGCTGCTTTTTATAGGCGTTCACTATCTTGAGCGGTGCTGTTTTGAACTCTCTGCTATCGAGGCCTTCCTGGTATTCCTGGCGCTGTTTAACTGGTTCCAGATTCGTAGAGGTGTAGCGCTTTCTGTTATAGAATATATTCTGATGCTGGGGAACTTTCTGCTTTTCTCTGCGCTGTTTCTTTTTGAGAGTCTTGACGGTACGGGCATCTACTGGGTTGCGGGTTATCCGTTTATTGCCTACTTCATCTATTCGGCCAACAGAGCTAAATACTGGTGCCTGATATATATCATGGGGCTTCTTCTCGGAGCGTTGTTGAGCGCTTTGGCGATCTATGTGCTGCCATACTCAGAGGTTCAGATCTATTGTCTGGCAGCTGTTGTGCTCTCATTTTCGGTGTTGGCACATCTCTATAAATCGCAGATCGAATTTCAACAGCAGCGGCTGGCTGAGAGCAACAGGCTGCTGGAAGCTCAACAGAAGCGACTGCAGGTGATTCTCGATCATTCACCGGCAGGCATCTGGATGGTGGACAATAATAGACGCATTCAGTTTCTCAACAGGGCCTGGGCGCAATGGTTCGGGGTCTCAGAGCAGCAGGCCAGGCAGGCAGAAGATTACAGCACGCTGCTCTCCGATGAGCTCGGACAAAAAGCACTGGAGTCTGACAGGGCATGCCTTGAATCAGATGAGCCTTATCTCTTTAGAGATGAGATCGCCTGTGTGGATGGAGAGCTGAGAGTTTTTGATGTCATTAAGGTGAAGGTGTCCGATAGCAGTGGCGAGCCGCTGGGTGTCGTCGGTTTTGCTATTGATATCACCGATAAACTGAAATCTGAAGAGGAGCAGCGAGAACTGGAGAGGCAGGTTCAGCATTCACAGCGACTGGAGTCGCTCGGCATTATGGCTGGCGGCGTGGCCCACGACTTTAATAATCTGCTGACCGCCATTCAGGGCAGTATCGAGCTGGTCAAAATGGAGGAGAGTCTAAACCCGGCGATGCAGGAGTCGCTTGACTGTATTGATTCTGCAGCCCATGCGGCTACCGATCTGTGCAAACAGATGCTGGCCTACTCCGGCAGAGGGCTGATGAAAACAGAGTCCTTTGACCTTCTTGATATGGTTGGAGGCATGCAATCTCTGCTCGATGTTTCGGTTGGTAAACACATCACGTTGCACAGGCACTCTGATGGATCTGCATATCTGATCAGGGGCGATAAGGGGCAGATCAGTCAGGTGCTACTGAATCTGGTGATCAATGCTGCTGAAGCGATAGGTGATGAAAAACGGGGTGAGATTTCGCTCTCTCTTTCCTGTCATAATCTGAAGGCAGTGAAACAGGATCTGGTCTCTGGTGTTGAGCTGCAAGCGGGCTGTTATGTCGTGGCAACGGTAGAGGACAGTGGTTGTGGTATGGAACCGGAAGTGGTTGAGCATATGTTCGACCCGTTTTTCACCACCAAGTTTACCGGTCGAGGGTTGGGGCTGAGTGCCATCCTCGGTATTTTGCGCGCTCATGCTGCGGGCCTGAATGTGAAGAGCGCTGTCGGTGTCGGCACATCAATAGAGGTCTGGCTGCCCTGTGATTGTGAGGGTGACAGTAGCCTTATGGAAAAAACGGAACCACAGCCACAACCGGTCGCCAAGGGGCGCGTGCTGGTGGTGGATGATGAACAATCTGTAGCTACAGTGGCCAGAAGGATGCTTGAGAAACTTGGTCATGATGTTGTGGTCGCTGAGAGTGGTATGCAGGCTGTTGAGATTTTCTCCCATGATCGGGAGATCGACTGGGTGCTGCTGGATGTGACGATGCCTGAGATGGATGGGGTGGAGTGTCTGCATGCTTTGCGTGAAATTGACCCTGCAATCTATGTTACGATGTCATCGGGTTATGATGCTGAGAGTGCACTGAAACTCACCGACGAGTGTCAGCCGGACGATTTCCTCAGTAAACCCTATACCTTTAACGCACTACGCAAGATGGTTGAGAAGGCTTCGCCGGTGCCCGTTTCTGATGCGTGTTAGCTGGCCTTAATCACTAGTGAAACCGACAGCTGCATGGCTGCCATCGCAATAGGGTTTGCTTTTTGAAGCACCACATCTGCACAGCGCACTTTTAGCACATACCCTTGCCACTTTTCCATCGCTATCACATATGCTGTGCGGGCCAATCAGATAAAGCGGCCCATCTTTCAGGGTTTTGATATCCACACTGCCTGTTTGTGGTTCTTCATCAGGATTAAACGGCTGTACATCACCGGCATCTGAAAATCCGGCTTCGGCGTGGGAACCATCACACCACGGTTTGGTTTTTGAGACACCGCACCTGCAGAGGGTAGCACGCGGAGCCGGTTGTGCTTCGCCATTGATGGTGAAGTCTCCATAAGCTGTCAGTGGTCCATCGGCTTCAACAGTGATGCTGTTTGTTGTTGGTGCAGTTTCTCTGCTGCCACTCTTTCTTTCATAACGAAGGGCTCCGGAAGGGCAGCTCTCAATCAGTCTGGCCAGGGTGTCGGCATCAGCGGCATCAGGATTAATCCATGGCCCCGGTGCATTGGCCTTGAATACATCGGGTAGTCCATGCACACATCTGCCTGCATGGATGCAGCGAGGCGCATCGAAATAGACGGTGATCTCTTTACCTTCATACTTCTGGATTTTATCACTCATATCAAACTCCTCGGCTCAGCTGAGCGTTGGTCAACAATCAGTCGACGAAGGGACCATGCTGATGGATCGGTTCATGGTGTGGCCTGCCAAAGCACCACATCAAGCGCCCACCCTCACTGCTTTGCAAGGCAATCTGCGACGCATCTTCAATAAAGGCTGCCTCACCACTGTTGAGTGATTCGCCATCAATATTGGTCTGCCCCTCCACAGCATAGATGAATCCACGAAAACCGGAAGGCAGGGCGCGCTGCATGGCAGAGTCGCCAGCCATGCGAATCTCCAGATACTCGACATTTGTATGCAGGGAGATGGCACCGGATTCCCCCACGATAGTTCGTATGCTTACCCCGTTCTCAGTGACCTCCGGGATCGCATCGGCCTCTACCTGACTATAGGCGGGATCAATGGATTTCAGTGTTTTGGCAAGATTGATCCATAGCTGGATACCGTGTGCTCGTCCATCGGGAAACTCTGAATGTACCAAACCACGCCCGGCGGTGAATCGTTGCGCACCACCGGCATGAATGGTGCCGACATTACCCAGGTTGTCGGCATGGTTCATGCCACCATCAAACAGATAGGTGATCGCCTCAAACCCGCGATGCGGGTGATCGGGGAAACCGCCACCTGAGATATCAAAATGATCCCAGAGTACAAAGGGATCGAAATTGCGCAGCCCGCCAACCGGCATCAACCGTTTCACCGTCACGCCATCGCCTTCAGGCACCGTGATGGCTGAATGAATAGAGATACTCATGACGTGAACCGGGCTCGGTCGTGCGGTGCGGTGAAATCATCTGCCGGCCCTTTGGGTACAATGCGCGTCGGATTGATTGATTCGTGAGAGTAGTAGTAGTGCGCTTTGATATGGTCAAAATCGACCGTTTCAGCGATACCCGGCTGCTGATAGAGATCACGCAGGTAGTTGGAGAGGTTGGGCATATCAGCGATGCGGTTGCGATTGCATTTGAAATGACCGACATAGACTGCATCAAAGCGGATCAGTGTGGTGAACAGTCGCCAGTCGGCCTCAGTGATCTGGTTGTCAACCAGATATCGCTGTTTCGCCAGTCTGACCTCGATCGTGTCCAGGGCCGCAAAGAGGTTGTCGAACGCCTCTTCATAAGGCTCCTGTTTGGTGGCAAAGCCACATTTGTAGACGCCATTATTGATGCCGGGGTATACAAATGCATTGATCAGATCAATCTCTGAGCGCAGTGCTTCAGGGTAGTAGTCATCGTGATTGCCGGTCAGTCCATTAAAGGCGGCGTTGAAGATGCGGATAATCTCTGCTGATTCATTGCAGACGACGCGCTCCTCTTTTCTGTCCCAGAGAATCGGCACGGTGACCCGCCCTGTATAGTGAGGATCGGCTTTGCCATAGAGCTGATGCGCATGGGTAAAACCGTAGAGCGGTTCTGGTTCTGAAAACTGCCAGCCCTGATCGAGCATGTGCGGCTGTACGACAGTGACCGGAATGATCTCCTCTAAGCCTTTAAGTTTTCTGAATATAAGTGCCCTGTGCGCCCACGGACAGGCCAGCGAAACATAGAGGTGATAGCGATCTGTCTCTGCCTTCAGATCATATTCTCCGGTTGCCTCTGAGGTGGATGGGCAGTGGAATTTCGAAGGGGCACGATGGAACTTGCCATCCTTTGAGGCCCATTTACCATCATCGGCTTCCCATCTGCCATCAATCATCATACCCATTATTCAGCTCCCAGTGTGGGATAGTCTGTATAACCGTGTTCATCACCACCGTAGAAGGTGGCTTGATCCGGCGTATTCAGTGCGGCATCGGTTCTGAACCGCTCAGGTAGATCCGGATTGGCCAGAAACGGTACGCCGAAAGCGATCATATCAGCCCGGTTCTCGGCAATGCTCTGGTTGCCCCGAGTTTTGTCATAACCACCATTGGCGATATAGAGGCCGTCAAAGCGATCACGCAACTGCTGCATATCAAATTCAGGATCGGATTGTCCTGTCATATCCACCTCCACAACATGCAGGTAGGCCAGTCCTAAGCCCGAGAGGCTGCTTGCCACATGATTAAATGTGCTCTGGGGATCGGAGTCGGAGATGTCGTTAAAGGCATTGATCGGAGAGATGCGTACACCAACCTTATGGAAACCGATTTCACTGCCAACTGCGGCAACGATCTGCAGCAGCAGGCGGGTTCGATTCTCCAGTGAACCTCCGTATTGGTCGCTACGGTTGTTGCTGCCATCCCGAATAAACTGATCGATCAGATAGCCGTTGGCGGCATGAATCTCCACACCATCAAATCCGGCCTCTTTGGCACAGGCTGCAGCATGGCGGTACTG
Organism: Mariprofundus sp. NF; assembly: GCF_013387455.1. Taxonomy (NCBI): domain Bacteria; kingdom Pseudomonadati; phylum Pseudomonadota; class Candidatius Mariprofundia; order Mariprofundales; family Mariprofundaceae; genus Mariprofundus; species Mariprofundus sp. NF. The sequence goes on along the minus strand of NZ_VWNC01000002.1, from coordinate 107,690 downwards.
CTCGATAATGCCGGGAATCTCTTCGGCAAACAGTGCTCGCGGCTCAACGAAGGTTTGCATGCCCTCATAGGTGACCGCTTGGCCAGCCGGTTTAATGGCGGAAGCAGCAACGGGAAGTTCACCATTGTGGAAGCTGGGGTGGGAGATGCGGCCACAGTGCCAGAGCTGGGCAAAGATAGCACCGCCTTGTTCATGTACGGCATTGGTAACCTGCTTCCAGCCATCGATCTGCTGCTGAGAGTAGATGCCCGGTGTGGCCGGATAGCCGACCCCCTGCTCTGAGATCTGCGTGCCTTCAGTGATAATCAGTCCGGCGCTGCTCCGCTGTGCATAGTATTTTACCATCATCGCATTGGCTAGAGACCCGGGTGCCCTGTTGCGTGTCAGTGGTGCCATCACCATGCGGTTGTTCAGCGTATGACCTGCCAGTGCTATTGGCGATAAAAGATCCTTGTTCATATCTGCTCCTCACTGTTCCAGCTTCTGTTCCATGTGGTGAATGCGATTTCACTGATCGGTTTGCGACTGCGTTCAACGCTTTCAGCGGCCCGGAAGTTCTCATCCAGCGTTTCAATCGCTCCCGGATAACCGACTGCCGTGACACTCATGGCAGTGAAATCATCGGGGATGTTGAATGTGGCTATTGCCGCAGCCGGGTCAAAACCACCCATTGAGTGGGTGATCAGGCCCGTGGAAGTAGCTTGCAGAGCCAGTGACATTATTGCCTGGCCGGTATCGTACTGCCCCCAGCGATTGGGTTTACCATTTTGTGAGAAGTTATTGGCAGCACAGGCCAGAATCAGCACGGGTGCATGTTGTGCCCAGAGCTGGTTCTTCTCTGCCAGTGTGGTCAGCATCTGCTGCCAGCCATTCGGGTCTGTCGATTTATCTGCCACAATAAAACGCCACGGCTCATCACCAAAACAGGATGAGGACCAGCGTGCTGCTTCTATGCAGGAGGCCAGCTTTTCGGTTTCTACTCCCCGATCCTGATCAAAAGCGCGTGGGCTCCAGCGGTTTGCAATGATCGGGTGGATATCACTTTCGATACCTGTTCTGTTTTGGCTCATCAGACTACTCCTTACTCTTCAAAACTGTTCTTGAAACTTTCACCGCAAAGGACGCAAGGTTGCGCAAAGAAAAAGCAATGTTCTATGAACGAGCGGGATCAATGAATGCTTTTGATAGCATGCATACGCATGATGTTTTCACCTTACCGATACCGGAAAATATACTTTGCGAACCTTTGCGCTCTTTACGGTGCATCTGCTTTACTGACGAACACCTTCGATGGAGAAGAAGAGTTCCACATTCTCAGCAACCGGGCCGAGCATGCCGGCTTTGGTCATGTTGTAGTCGGAGAGGTGCAGCGTGGTTGAGCCTTCAAAACCACGACGAAAACCACCCCATGGATCCTTACCGGCACCGATCTGTTTTACATCAAATGAGATCGCTTTGGTGACACCGCGCAGGGTGAAGTTGCCTGTCAGCACTGCTGTGCCGTCACCATTGTCTTTAAAGCTGGTGCTGGTGAATGTGGCTTTCGGGAATTCGGCGACATCGAAGAAGTCTGCACTACGCAGGTGTTTGTCACGCTCAGCGTGGTTGGAGTCGATACTTGCCACGTCAATATCGACCGTAACGCTGTTATTGGCCGGATTGGCCTCATCATAGCTGTATGATCCATTAAATGTGTTGAAGTTACCGATCAGCCAGCTGTAACCCAGATGTTTAACTTTAAACTGGATAAAGGCGTGTTGGCCTTTGATATCGAATGCATAATTTTCAGTGGCCTGTGCAGCGGTGGTAATACCAAGTGCCAGAATCAGTGATGTTAACAGGTGTTTCATTTTCATATGGTTGTTCTCCTTTTAGTTTTTCTTGTTGATGCCAAGCATGCGTAACAGGGTGTTATCTCTGTCAATAAAGTGATGTTTCAGGGCAGCGCCGGCATGGGCTGCAGCCAGTCCAATCACTGCCCAGGCCACATAGAGATGGATCAGGCCGATCAGATCAGCCTGCTCTTTGGTGAATGAGAAGCTGGCAGGTACCGTGAACCATCCGAACAGATCAATACCCACACCTTCAGCAGTTGGAATCAGATAACCGGTGATGGTAATGGCAAAGAGCAGCAGGTAGTGGCTGCGATGCACAAGCAGGGCGATGAACTTCTCCCATGCCTCACCCATTAGCTGTGGACGTGTATTGGTTAAGCGCCAGCCAAAACGGAAGATAAGCAGAAACAGTAGCAGCATACCAATAGCTTTATGGATGTAGGGAGCATCGTGATACCAGTTGTCGTAATAGTTCAGCTCCACCATCCAGAGGCCGAGTGCGAACATGGCGAATATCACCAGTGCCATTGTCCAGTGCATAAGGATAGCAACCAGACCGTATGATGTGGATGAGTTGCGTAACACGGTTTGTTGACCTCCTTCGTTGTTTTGACAGGTGGAATTATTGCGAGTCACATGATTTAAAAAAAGCATAAGAAATTGATAGACTTGATTAATAAATCGAATCGTTTAGTTTTTCATTATGACATTGGAACAGTTGCGCGCTTTATGTGCTGTGGTTGAGAAGGGTGGTTTTCATGCCGCCTCCCAATCTCTTTTTCGTAGCCAGTCGGCTATCAGTATTGCCATCAAGAATCTGGAGCAGGAGCTCTGCATCTCCCTGTTTGACCGCAAAGATTATCGACCGGCTCTAACCCCGCAAGGACAGGTACTCTACGGCAAAGCCAAAAGTATTCTCTCCCGCAGCGAAGATCTCTCCAGTACAGCCCGTCACTTTGCCGAGGGGGAGGAGACCGAGGTATCTATTGCTCTTGGTGCTATCGCCCCGGTTGAAGAGGTGTTGTCGGTGATCAGAGAGGTTTCCGAGTCGGCACCCGCCACACGCATGAGCCTGCAGATTGAGAATATGGGCGGCACGCTGGAGCGGCTGCTGGAGAAGGATGTTGATTTAGCTATAGCAGAGCGTTTCATGCCGATTGCCCATACTGAGGAGGTTCCACTAACCTCAACCGAGATGGTCAGTGTGATCTCTGCCGATTTTCCTTTGGCGATCCGACATCCGGCTATCAGCAAGTCCGACCTGGAGCAGTATGTACAGGTGGTGGTGCGTGATACCAGTCGCAATCAACCTAAACAGACCGCAGGTGTGTTGGAGGGGGCGCATCAGTGGCTGGTGAATGATTTTGATATGAAAAAGCGCATGATTCTCTCCGGTGCGGGCTGGGGTCGAATGCCGCTGCACCGGGTTGCCGAAGAGCTGGCTGATGGACGCCTTTTAGCACTTTCAGGCAAAGAGCTCGATCCCCTAAAGATCGATATTTATTTGTTTAGACGGGCGAACGAACCGATGGGCCCCATCGGCGAACGCCTCTGGCAACTGCTTCAGAAGTGTAGGTATTAGAAAGTTGGGTCAACAGCTTCAGTTCAGCTTTACTGCCGACGTTTTGGCAGTACCCAGTCAGCTCGCGGGTAGTGGCAGCTGTAACCACCAGGATGGAGTAGCAGGTAATCCTGATGCTCAGGCTCTGCCTCCCAGAAGTCACCTGCAGGTTCGACTTCAGTGATGGCCTTGCCAGGCCACAAGCCGCTGGCATCGACATCAGCAATGGTGTCGAGGGCGACCTCTTTCTGTGTCTCATTCAGATAGTAGATGGCCGAGCGATAGGATGAACCCCTGTCGTTGCCCTGACGATTCGGCGTAGTCGGATCGTGAATCTGGAAAAAGAACTCCAGCAGCTTGCGGTATGAGATTGCCTCAGGATCGAAGATAATCTCAATTGCTTCTGCATGCGTGCCGTGATTGCGGTAGGTGGCATGGGCAACATTGCCGCCGCTGTATCCCACACGGGTAGAGTTAACGCCCGGCAGTTTGCGGATCAGATCCTGCATGCCCCAGAAACAGCCACCGGCCAGAATTGCGCGTTCAAGTTCCATGATTTCTCCACTCAATATTCATCTAATTTAAAGGCGAATCGCCACCAAAGTGAACACCCGTGAGGTCGGCAACATCGCGCTTCCATGTGGTGAGATCGTTGATGTTGAAGTCATTCAAAGAGGTATGGCCGCAGGCACGGGCCAGCACCTTCATCAGATCAGTCGAAGCGATGAAGAATCGAGCCAGTCGTTCAGCAGCAATCTCTACTGGCAGGCGTTTGCGCAGCTCCTCTTTCTGGGTGGCGATGCCAACCGGGCAGTTGTTGGTGTTGCATGCCCGCATGGCGATGCAGCCAATAGCCTGAATCGCGGCATTGGAGACGGCGATGCCGTCTGCGCCGAGAGCAAGCGCTTTGGCAAAGTCGGAAGGGGTTCTTAAGCCGCCAGTGACAATCAGGGTGACATCTGAATTCACCTTGGTGTCGAGATGGCGGCGGGCGCGAGCAATCGCAGGCAATGTAGGTACAGAGATGTGGTCGCGGAAGATCAGTGGAGCAGAACCTGTGCCGCCACCACGACCATCGAGGATGATGTAATCCACGCCAATCTCTAAAGCGGCATCAATATCTTTTTCGATGTGTTGGGCAGAGAGTTTATATCCAATCGGAATGCCACCGGTACGTTCGCGCACTTCATCGGCAAAAGCTTTGATATCATCGAGCGAATCCCAATCGGGGAAGCGGGAAGGGGAGACGGCAGTCTGGCCTTCCGGAAGATGACGTACCTCGGCGATTTTACCTTTCACCTTGTCACCGGGAAGATGACCACCAGTACCTGTTTTGGCACCCTGTCCACCTTTGAAATGGAAGGCCTGAACCTTCTCCAGTTTGTCCCACGAGAAACCGAAGCGGGCTGAGGCCAGTTCATAGAAATATTTTGAATTGGCCTGCTGCTCTTCCGGCAACATACCGCCTTCACCGGAACAGATGCCGGTGCCAGCCAGCTCTGCTCCTTTGGCCAGTGCGGTTTTGGCCTCCTCCGAGAGGGAGCCGAAACTCATATCTGAGACAAAGATGGGAATATCCAGTTTTAGCGGTCGTTTGGCGCGTGGTCCAATGACCAGTTCGGTTGAGACAGCGACTTCATCGAGCTGGGGCAGCGTGGCAAGTTGCGCGGTAACAAACTGCAGATCATCCCACATCGGCAGTTCGTTGCGTGGTACTCCCATGGCACCACTTGGGCCGTGTCCGCCTGTTTTGGAGAGGCCAAAGCTGGCCAGATGACGTATAAAAGAGGCGTGCGGCTCTTCGGGAACCGGATGGGTATCCTGAAAGTCACCCTGATAGCTGTTGCGATAGAAGGGTTGCGGGTTGGTTTTCTCCCAAGCTGCGATGGCATCAGCATCGACCCAGATCTGGCCATCCTCAAGCCAGTGGTCGAACTTGTGCAGCTTTTCCGAGTTGTTGTATTCGCTGATGCCGGTATCGAGTCGGTAGTCCCAGTTGTGCAGGCCGCAGATCAGATTGTCACCGGAGACATGACCATCACTCATCAGGGCACCACGATGGGCGCAGCGGCCATAGAGTACACTCACCTCATCATCAAAGCGGATCACCACGAGATCGACATTGGCCACCAGCGCATGTTCAGGCTGTCGATCTTTTAGCTCTTCAAGTTTAAACAGAGCAATTTTATTCATGACTCCCTCCTTGCAACACCATTAATAGACGATTGGGCGGAGAATAGATTACAGATCAGTTGATATTTCTCTACCTCCACTTCTGATATGGGCACAAGAATTGCTCGTAATACGGATGTGGCACTTATCGTTTTGATCGGGTTTGTGTTACACTAGCACTGTCGCACAGGGATATATGATGAGGAAAAAATATGCCTAAGCTGAAACAGGAAGAGCATCACCACGGTCATCAGTGGGGATTGAGAGTAGGAACCGAAATCGTTGCCTCAACGATGATCGGTTTAGGCATCGGTTTTTTTCTTGATCGCTGGCTGGATACGCGTCCGATATTTCTTATCGTGTTTGCCATCTTTGGCTTAGCTGCTGGTTTTATTAATCTCTATCAGTTGATGGTGGTTGATCTGCAGAAGAAGAACGAGCCTAAAGAGCCCTGATATGGATATGAGCGGGCCACTTGAGCATTTCAGGGTGATCATCTACCACGATCTTCACATCGGGCCTTTAGATCTATCGATCTCCAATACCGCTGTCTATATGTGGGTGGCAGTCACCGTGATTGTGGTCGGACTGCATCTGATGCTGCGTCGCCCGCAACTGGTGCCCGGCATGGGACAGCTGATTGCTGAGCTGCTTTACGGTTTTGTGGCGCGTCAGACCCGCTTGAATATTCATGGTGAAGGCGAGAGGTATATCCCGCTGATGTTTACCCTCTTCACCTTTATCCTCGGCTGTAATCTGGTTGGCCTGATTCCTGGGGCATTTACCCCGACTTCACAGTTGGCGGTTACCGGTACTCTGGCAGTGGGTATCTTTCTCTATGCTGCGGGGTTGCGTTTTTATCGCCATGGCTGGGGTTTCTTTCACGCTTTTGCTCCGCAAGGCGTGCCGAAAATCATGTTGCCGTTGATGGTGCCCATTGAGATGCTCTCCTTTCTTGCCCGCCCGGTCACGTTGGCTTTGAGGTTGTTTGCCAATATGACCGCAGGGCATATGGCACTGGGTGTGCTAGCAGTATTAGGCCTTGCAGCGCCATGGTTTCTGCAGTGGTTGCCGCTTGGTTTTACCGTGATTCAGATTGGTCTGGAGGTGATTATTGCCTTTATTCAGGCCTATATCTTCGTTGTGCTTTCATGTGTCTATATTGATGATGCACTGGTGGATCATTGAGTTATACTCTAATCTAACAATAGAGTCTCAATGCAATAGGAGGAAGAGATGGATGTAGCAGCAATGGTTCCAATTGGTATGGGTTTAGCTGCCCTGGGCATGGCCGGAGCTGCCATTGGCATCGGCATGATCTTCAGTAAGATGATCGAAGCGGTTGCCAGGCAACCTGAAGCTGAACCAACATTGGCAAAATATGCATGGATCGGTTTTGCTCTGGTTGAAACCATTGCGCTCTATGCGCTGGTTATTGCCTTTATCATTATGGGACAAAGTTAGCGCTGGTTTTGACTCGCTAGTTGCTCTCCCTCACTATTGGGCGACAGATTCAACTGTCGCACTATTTTTTTAAACAGGAAGCTTCATGCCACAATTTGATACTACATTTTTCTCTTCACAGATTTTCTGGACGATCATCTCTTTTGTTGTGCTCTATGTTGTGCTGGGCCGCTGGATACTGCCGCGCATCGCCGCGAATCTTCAGCAGCGCACCAACCTGATTAAGGCTGAGATCGAAGATGCGCGTCAACAGCGCGAAGAGGTTGAGGAGATTAAACTCGATTACGCAGAGAAGCTCTCCCATATCGATGACGAGGCGAAAAAGCTGTTTGATGAGTCAGAGAAGCGGATTGTTGAGCGGCGCGGGCAGTTGATGGATGAGTGGAAAGAGGAGATGGAGCGTAAAACACGCGACTTTCACGATGAGGCCGAGGCGGCACGTCTGAAGGCGATCAGCGATATCCGTGCCCAGTCAGCCGATCTTGTTATTGATGCGGCTGAGAAGGTGATTCATCAGCGCATCGATAACCGGGAAGCACAGATCGCCCTGGAAGAGGCGATTGAAGAGTTAGAGAAGCCGTCGTCTAAAAAAGCAGATTAACTCTCGTCCAGGTACATCGGTTTGTTATCCATCAGTGCCAGCCAGCCTTTGGCGATGCGATAGATCACCCAGACAGCGGTACCCATCAGAATAAAATAACCGATGCCCATAATCAGGGTGATAATGCCAAAGACCACCCATAGCGCGCCAAACCAGAAGGTTCTGATCTGCCAGCGGAAATGGGATGCCACCCATGTGTTTTCAACATCACTCTTTTTAACATAATTTACCACGGCTGCCGCGATGAAGGTGACAGCCAGTAGAAAAGCCACGGCTTGTAGTGCATAGACAATGGTTGCACTGCGTTTGGCCGATGCGATGGCCGGGTCATCTACGATTTCTGCCTGATTACTCATCTGTTTCACCATCCATCTGCTGAATTTCCAGTACCACTTTACCGCTCATGCCACCTGCTTCAACCAAGCGGTGCGCATCAGCTGCCAGCTCCAGAGGCAAGGTCTCGGAGACAAAGATTGAGAGCTGCTGCTGATCAAAGAACTGGCCGCACTGCTCAAGGATATCACTGTGATGTTCTGCCGCTTCATCCAGACCGAGCAGCATCGGGGTGAGCATCAGCTCCTGAGAGACACGAATGTTGCGCAGACGAATGGTTTTCCAGTCGGTATCAGCAGGCACCTGCAGGATGGTGACGATATCGCCATAGACTCTGGTGGCAGCAACAAGCTGGTTGAAGGCATCGCCACCCACGGTATCAAATGCGACATCCACGCCTACATTGTCTGTCCAGGCCAGCAGCGCTTCGCTGACATTTTCGCTGCGGTAGTTGATCGCCAGATCTGCACCGAGCTGTTTGACCAGATCGGCTTTCTCATCGGAGCTGACCGTGGTTGCGACCTGACAGCCAGCCAGTTTGGCCAGCTGGATGGCGACATGACCAACGCCACCAGCACCGGCATGAATGAACACCTTCTGGCCTGAGTTGATGCGGGCGCGATCAAAGAGTGCTTCCCATGCGGTGATCAGCACCAGTGGTGCAGCGGCGGCATCGATAAAGTCGAGGCAGTCAGGTTTCATCGCTGCATAGGTTTCGGGAACAGCAATATATTCGGCGTAGTTGCCCGCCTTCTGACCAAGGCCTCCATAGCAGTAGTAGACCGGGTCACCCGGTTCAAAGCGGGTCACATCGGCACCCACCGCTTCAACGATGCCGGCACCATCACAGCCGAGAATGGCAGGCAGCCCTTCGGCAATGAAGAGGCCATTGCTGCGTACTTTGGTGTCGACCGGATTAATGCCGGCAGCCACGATCTGGACCAGGATCTCATTGGCAGCGCATGCCGGTTTTTCAGCTTCGCCTACCAGCAATTGATCCGCATTGCCCGCTTCCTGCATTAACACTGCCCGCATGATTTCTCTCCTCTCCGGTGGTGATCTGTGATGTACAAATTCCAGCATAGTTCATTGAATATGGAAAGCCACTGACATTTGATCGCAGCAGGTCTAAAATTGCGCGCTCCTCCATTGCAGGCAAAGGCACTCTACATGAAAGCTACTCAGCAGGTTGAACTCTTCGACACTACACTTCGCGACGGCGCCCAGACTGCGGGCATCTCTTTTTCCGTTGAGGATAAGATGCGCATTGCCAATCGTCTTGCCGAATTCGGCATGGACTGGATTGAAGGCGGCTGGCCCGGTGCCAGTCCCAAGGATGATCTCTTCTTTGAACAGATGCGGAAGCGAGACTGGCCCAACAGTTCACTGGTGGCATTCGGTTCGACAGCGCGTCCCGGTCATGCTGCAGAAAAAGATCGCGGGTTGAATAATCTTGTGGCATCGGGTGCTGATGCAGCCTGTATCTTCGGTAAAAGTTGGGATATCCATGCCACAAAAGCGCTCGGCATTTCACTGCAGGAGAATCTGGAGCTGGTTTCAGGCTCCGTTGCCTACCTGAAACAGCACCTCGGCGTGGTAATGTTTGATGCTGAACACTTCTTCGACGGTTATGCAGCCAATCCGGAATACGCCATGCAGGTACTGCAGGCTGCTGCCGATGGTGGAGCGGATGCTCTGGTTCTCTGTGATACCAATGGCGGCTCAGTCTCATCTCGTGTTTTTGATGTCGTGAGAGAGGTTGTGGCCCGTTTCCCCGATACCACTGTTGGTATCCACGCCCATAACGACAGTGAGCTGGGCGTATCCAATGCGATTGCTGCTGTGCAGGCGGGGGCCAGACAGGTGCAGGGAACCATTAACGGTATTGGCGAACGCTGTGGCAATACTAACCTGATTTCGGTGATTCCCATTTTGAAACTTAAACTGAATATCGATTGTGATGTCTCCGATGATGAACTGAAACAGCTTTTTTCGCTCTCCAGTTTTGTTAATGAGATGGCCAATCGTCTACCATGGAAACATCAACCGTTTATTGGCCAGAATGCCTTTGCCCACAAGGGTGGCATCCATGTCTCGGCGATCCGCAAGCAGAGCAGTCTCTATGAACATATTGATCCGGGAGTGGTGGGCAATGAGCAGCGTGTATTGGTCTCCGATCAGGCCGGACGCAGTAATATCCTGAGTAAAATGCAGATGCTTGAGCCGGAGGCGGGGCTTGCGGCCGATGATCCCGGCGTGGCCGAAGCGGTGAAACGCATTAAAGAGTTGGAGGCGGCCGGTTACGCCTTTGAGGGTGCCGATGCCTCATTTCAGTTGCTGCTGCGCCGTGCGATGGGTCGCTTTAAGCGCCATTTCGAGCTGGTGCGTTTTCGTGTTTATGACGAGAAACGGGGACACCATGACGTGCCTGAGGCGGAGGCTACCGTGCAGGTGCGTGTGGGTGGCAAACTGGTGCATGCAGCAGCTCTTGGTAACGGCCCGGTCAATGCCATGGATAAAGCGCTGAGGGCAGCACTGGTTGATGCCTATCCGGGGCTCTGCTCCATGCAGTTAAGTGACTTTAAGGTGCGCGTACTTTCGACCCGGCAGGCTACCGGGGCGATGGTGCGTGTGTTGATCGAATCGAGTGATGGCCATCGTAAGTGGAGTACCGTTGGTGTCTCTACCGATGTGCTGGAAGCGGCCTACCGGGCGCTTAATGATGCCATTGAGTACAAACTGGTGATTGATCAGGTGCCGCCGCCTGATGAGACGTGCGCTTGAGCCAACTGCAGGATAAGCGCTGCGTCCCCTGTCAGGGTGGCATAGCCCCTATGGGCAGAGAAGCGGCCGAGCAGTTGCTGATCGATGTTCCCGGCTGGCAGCTCTCTGATGATGCCAGGCAGTTGCGCCGCTCCTTCACATTTAAAAGTTTTGTCGATGCGCAGCTGTTTGCAGTTACGGTTGGCGAAGTCTCAGAGGAAGAGGGACATCACCCTGACATTGCTTATGGTTGGGGGTATTGCACGATCACCTTTTACACCCATAAAATCGGCGGTCTGCATGAGAATGATTTTATCATGGCAGCGAAGGTGAATCGGATTTAATTTAAGAGCTATCGCGCAACGGGATTGCCGTTACTTGCTGGTGAATTGCCTGGAGTGTGAGGGGTGAGGGGTTAGAGGCCCAGACCGAAGAAACCGGTATCCTCTTTGGGCGGCTGATTCTGATCTGCATCACTCCCCTCTAACGCAGGTGTCTCTTCAGTTGGCGCAGTGCCGCTACGGAAGGCTTCCAGAAACACCTCTTCACTATCAGGGCCGGGCAGTAGTCCGGTTTTATCATCAATGACAACCCACTCAATACCTTCAGGTGGCGTGAAGTCCACGACGGGACGCCCTTTGTGGAAGGCCTGCATCGATTCCAACCATGTTGGCAGGGCGGCTCTGGCGCCGGTTTCACTACGGCCCATCGGCGTTGGTGTATCGCGTCCTGACCAGACGCCGGTAAGTACCTGTGGTGTATAACCCATAAACCAGGCATCAACCTGTTTGTTGGTGGTGCCGGTTTTGCCTGCGGCCGGACGGTTGAGGGCGCGGGCACGGCGGCCTGTGCCGCGTTCGACAACACCTTTCATGATGTTGGTGATCAGGAAACTATCAACAGGATCGAGTACGCGCTGGGCAGGGCGCATGCTGTCGCTGGCCGACATAACCGGATCAACATGGCAGACCTGACAGCGATTGCCTGACACAGATCGGTGCAGGGTATTGCCGGTGCGATCCTGCACCTGCTGAATGGAGACGGGTGTCCACTTCTGACCCTGATCGGCCATGACGGTGTAGGAGTTGGTGAGAGCTTCAAGGGAGACCTCGGTTGCACCGAGTGCCAGTGCCAGCTGGGGCGGGAACTTTCGCTCCAGCGGGTAGAGTTCGAGATCATTAAGAAAACGTCTGATACCGACATTCTGCAACACCTTGATCGAGGCGAGATTGCGCGAATGCTCCAGTGCATTGCGCAGTGGAACAGGGCCGGCAAACTTGTCTTTATAGTTTTCAGGACGCCAGAAATCATCACTGGTACTGCTGTCGAACACCACAGGTGTATCCATGACAATGGTGGCAGGGGTTGAGCCGCTGGTCAGGGCTGAGGTGTAGAGGAGCGGTTTGAATGCACTGCCCGGCTGGCGCATCGCCTGATGCACGCGATCAAAGCCGGCTGTCTGGTAATCATAACCGCCAACACGTGCCAGCACCGTGCCGCGTTCCATGTCGATGGCGTAGAGGGAGGATTCAATCGATGGCTCCTGCGCAAGACGAACGCCTTGCTTGGCTGTCCCCTGCAATCGGATCTCATCGCCCTTGATCCATCTGCGGGGGTGTTTTTGCAGTTCAGCCAGTTGCTCTTCAGTTGCACCCTCTTTTTTGTATTCAGAAATCGGCTTCCAGCCCCAGCCAGGTTTACTTAGCTTCCAAAGGTTTCTGCCATCATTAACAGTCAAATCACCATTGCGCGCTACCTTGGTTACCAGTGCCGGAATGATCTCATCTGTGGCCGGAGCAACAGGTTTGCCCTCGCGGACTTTCTTCCAACTCTCCAGCAGTGCCATCCAGGTTTCGGAAGGGTGGTTGACCGGGTAGCGGTAGTGTTGGCGCTGTTCGATATCGAGCACACCGTGACGCACTGCGCGGATGGCTGCATTCTGTGCTATCGGATCAAACGGTACGATAATCGTCAGCCCCTGCCTGCGCAGGGTTTTCAATCCGAAACGTTCAGTCAGCTGACGCACGACCAGATCGGCATAAGCGTCATTGAGTTTTGGCGCTTCCAGATCAGTAACGATCATCGGCTCGCGCGTTGCCATTTCAACTTCGATCTGGCTGGCAAAGCCGCTGTTCTGCATCAGGTGCAACACAGTATTGCGTCGTTGCGTCGCTTTTTCAGGATTGATGTGCGGTGCATATCTACCCGGAGATTTCGGCATACCGGCAATGGTGGCACACTCAGCCAGTGTCAATTCATTCAGCGGTTTGTGAAAGTAGCGCCATGCAGCAGATGCGACACCATAAGAGCCGCGTCCGAGATAGATCTGATTCAGATAGAGGTAGAGGATATCATCTTTGGAGAACGATTTTTCAATACGATAGGCGAGGATCGCTTCACGGATTTTGCGGGTGTAGGAGCGCTCTGAGGTGAGCAGGAAGTTTTTTGCCACCTGCTGGGTAATGGTTGAGCCGCCCTGCACAGTGTGGCCTGCACGCAAATTAGCCAGTGCCGCGGAGAGGATGCGGGCAGGATTGATGCCGGGATGTTCGTAAAACTGCTGGTCTTCAGCGGCAAGGAATGCCTGAGTGAGCATCTTCGGAATCTGATTAAATGGCGTCAGGATACGGTGTTCGTCGGCATATTCGGCGATCAGTTCACCGTCACTGTTATAAACACGGGATACCAGTGGTGGCTGGTAGTCGGAGAGTGCGGTAAGTTTAGGCAGGTTGCTGGAGAAGAGAAGATAACCTATTGTGATGCCCATCACAGCTAGCAGGCTCAAGGAGATAAGGATTTTCGCGATAATGGATAGGATGCGCATTGACCCGAATTCAAGCGGAAGCACACGGCTCAGGCAAGCCGGAGTTTTTACGCCTCTCTCTTGCTCGTCAAAACAGCGCGGTTTCACGCTGATCGAAGTGATGATTGTCGTTGTCATTATTGGCGTGATGAGCACGATTGCGATCCCCGCCTTTTCCGAATGGCGAGACAGGCAGGCAGTTCGCAGTGCAACTCAAACATTGATGTCCCATCTGAAACAGGCGCGGGTGACCGCTATCGCGGAGAACAGGAGTGTGACAATTGATTTCACCTCAACCACGGCTTACACCTACGACACTGGCGCTTGTGGCACCTGCCGGAACCTTCAGATGGATTTAACTCAGTTTGGCTCCGCGGCTTTTACAGCGGTTCCGACTGATCGGACATTTAACAGTCGGGGAACCGTGAATTTTGGTAATATGACTCTTCAGGCTGGTGCTCAGAGCAATCAAATTACTATTAATATAGTCGGCAGGGCATACTTCCAATGATATTGAATAGCATGCATTCTGAGCGAGGTTTTACACTGATTGAGATCTTGGTGGCGCTGGTCATTGTCTCAGTTGGCGTGCTGGCACTCGGTGGCTTCGGTATCTCCATTATGGGTAGCGGCCAGGTTTCACGGGAGCGACTGACAGCGGTACATCTGGCTGAGCAGGTTCTGGAGTTCTGGCAGAATGACGCGAATGATCGGCCACCAAGTATTGCCGTCGGCACTTGTGGGTTGACTACTCTGGGAGCCGACCCGGCAGGGTATCCGGTAACCGTTAGCTGTACGCCGGATGCAGGTATTGGCATAAGCTACACCATAGTAGTAAACAGATCCGTTGCTCAGGCACCCTTGCCGTCACTTCCAAACAATAGCTTTGCAGGTATTAACAATAATGGTGCTGTGGGTGTAAGGGATATGGTTGGTACTATTACCCCGTGGACAAAGGTGGTGACCGTGTCGTGGTTGAATAAGGGCAACTCACGATCCGTATTCCTTACCCATATGACGAAGATGCCATGATAAGTGATCGCGTGGATATGACCTTGTCTGATGAAGCAGGATTTACCCTGATTGAGATGATGATCGGCATGGCGATGGGGCTGATCATACTGGCCGGTTTAACCATGATGTTTGTTTCCATGAACGATGCTTCGCGAGCCGTAACCTCAAGGGGGGAGCGCATGGCTGATCTCTATCTTGTATCCCATCTGATGCAGGCGGAGCTGAGGGGTGGTCAGGATATCTGCTGGGATGGCACGAACAATCAGATTATCTATCAACCACTGGATAGCGTGGTTGCTCTGGGTACCTGTGACACGGTGGACGCAACCAACGGCGCTTTCCGTATGAATGCTGCCAATGTTGGAGGAGGCAAGCCAACGCCCTATATCTGCTGGGATCAGCCGAATATCGCCGGTGGTTGTCAGGAACTGATCCGGGACATGAGTGCAACCGGACTAACCGCTTCCAGTGCCACCGGGATCTGGGTTGTGACACTGGTTGCCGAGTATCTTAATGAGAACAAACAGACCAGAGAGTTGAGCCTGCAGTTCAATACATGGCCGAGGAACTAATATGATCTCCACAGTGAATCATCAGAAGGGCTTTGTTCTCATTACTTCCCTGATCATGTTGAGTCTGCTGACACTCATGTCTTTGGCAATGTTCTTTACCGGCCGCACAGCAACGCAGACCAGCTCTTCTGCGCAGAGCTCAACTGAAGCCTACTATTATGCGGAAACGGCGATTAACTATATCAACTGGGCATTTCATAATGATGCAGATTTTGACAACTTTCCGTATACAGCTGGAAGTTACAGGCATGCAGCATTTGGTGACCCAACACCTCCTGCAGCCGACACTGCCGGTGATATGAGTGAGATGAATGCTTACCTCTCCGATCCCGGGCCAACAGCAATCAGTGATACAGCTGCAGCAGGCTTGGCTGGCCAGGTTGTCTATTTTGACAACACCCCTTTGGCAAATCGCGCCATCTGTTTCAACTCTGAACCTGATCCCGGAGCAGGGGTGGCTCTAACCTATCCCAATTGCATTAATGTGCAGCTGGCCCCCACAGATAACAGGCTCATTGCAGCACAGCCCACGATGTTTAATATCAGTACGCTTTTGCCGCGTTATATCAAGCTGGAGATCGCTGACAATGGCACAATTACAGCATCGATACCACAGCTGCCACACCGGAGTCCGACCACTACCACCGTTGGTCCGATTGTTGGTGAAGATATCCCCAATAATGGCGCTATTGTCTGGCTTACGGCAGCTGATAAAACTGAAATTGATTCAGATATTGAAATATTTCCACTACAACCGGGGGCAACTGAATCGGCAGTGGATGCTTGCACAGCACTTGGTGCAGGCTGCCCGTGTGATGGATCGCCATCGACTGCTAATTCGAGGGCCTGTGATGCCAATTCAGGACTCTGGCTCGATGGCCAGGTTGTCGCTGGTGCGTGGGATCCACCATACAGGGTGGCAGCTTATGCCATCGGTTACGTGAATGGTGCACCAACCCATCTGATTCGTGCGATTATCTATTAAATCTTATTCTTGCTGAAAGTGTGGTTGCGTCATTCTGCCGCAATTTGATTGTGGTTAAATTTGACGGCAGAACAAAAACAGAGATAATCGCTTTTTTTCGAGGTGACAGGTTTATGAAAAAGACAATTCTATATAGTGCATTTGCTGCGCTCTTCATGCTGACTGGATTTAGTGTTCAGAGTGGAACTGTGACGTTTGATATCCCAGTTGCAGCTGCCGGCGATGATGACAGCAAGTCAAAATCCAAGAGCGATGATGACGATAAGTCAAAGTCCAAGAGTGATGATGACGATAAGTCAAAGTCCAAGAGTGATGATGACGATAAGTCAAAGTCCAAGAGTGATGATGACGATAAGTCAAAGTCCAAGAGTGATGATGACGATGAAACTTTTGATATTAGCAGTGGCGATGACGACAGCACTTCACAGGCCAGTAGTGACGATGACGATGCGGTCGCATCGACTGGTAGTTGTGAGTGCCCTCCAGGTATTTCAGCATGTACATGTGCTGATGGTCTTCCCGGAACTGGTTCGGTGCTTAGCCCTACTGCAGCAGGCCCAACGCACCACCGCGCATATTAATCCGTAGAGGAACTCTAAATTCCAAGCCGGCATCTCTATGGGATGTCGGCTTTTATTATTTAAGTTGTTCCGAATTTGACCGATATTTACTCTGATAGTAGTGAAAGTTACGCCTGTGATGTTTCAGGAAAAAAGTTGAAAATGTGATCTGCGTCGCATTATTGGGCAGTTATCGGATTGATAGTGTGTCCAATGGCGGAGTAGCCATTTAGAGATTGAGAGGAGAAGGATATGAAAAACAGTGTATTGGTTATTTTCTTTGCAGCACTGCTGACGTTTGCGTTCAGTAGTGAGACAGGAACGTTTAGTTTTGATGTTCCATCTGCAGATGCGAAATCGGACAGTAAGTCCAAGTCGGATAGCAAGTCCAAGTCTAAAGACAGCAAGTCTAAAGACAGCAAGTCCAAAGACAGCAAGTCCAAAGACAGTAAGTCCAAAGACAGTAAGTCCAAAGACAGTAAGTCCAAAGACAGTAAGTCCAAAGACAGTAAGTCCAAAGACAGTAAGTCCAAAGACAGTAAGTCCAAAGACAGTGGTTCTAAAGACAGCAAGTCCAAAGAGGACAGTGGTTCTAAAGATAAAGAGGATAAAGAGACCATCTGTCACTACCCTCCAGGTAACCCTGAGAATATGCAGACGCTCTCTGTTGGTGAATCAGCTGTAGCTGCACATATGGCGCATGGCGACTCCATGGGTGAATGTGTTGATCCTGATGCGGGCGGTGGCGCTCCAAGTTGTGTGTGCCCTCCAGGCGTGAGTTCATGTGTTTGTGCTGATGGTACACCAGGCGGTACCGGTGGTTCGGTTTCTCCATCATCTTCATCATCGCATCGCGAAGTTATGGGCCAGTAAGGCTCTATTGATAAGCAGATCAACGGCGCCTTTCCTTGCATGAGGAGAGGCGCCGTTTTTATTCATGGAGTGAGATATGAAGCATAATCTATTGGTCACTGTTTTTTCAGTCATGTTGATGTTTGCTTTTGGCGCTCAGGCAGGTGTTTTTTCTGATGATGTGTCGGCAGCATATTCGAAAAAAGATAACTTAGAAGATAGTAGGTCAAACGCAGATAAAAAACGTGAGAAGGGGTCAGAAGACAGCGAGTCGTCAGATGATAATAAAGTAACCTTGTGCCATGCCCCTCCGGGCAGTCCGGAAAATCTGCAGACCCTCTCTGTTGCTGAGGGGGCTGTTGCGGCTCACCTTGCCCATGGTGATCTTCTGGGCGCTTGTCCTGTCGTGGAACCGCCTGATAGTGTGAAACCTGCAAGGGGTAATTCGCAGCGAACTATTTATGGGCAGTAGTGTTTAAATTATGATGCGAATGGCGCCTGATAGATGGGCGCCATTTTTGTGAGATGCCCTTTTCTGGCATGATGGCCTGAACGGATGAAGGAGATATTGATGGCAAGTGAATCACGCCAACTGGTGCTGAATACAGATCGCTTAAGCTGGCATGTTCTGGTTTTTCTCGTCGCGATTGAGTTGCTACTCGTGCTGCTTGATATCGTGATTAATTATGCCGAAGTGATTGAATACAGATCGATCCATCGGATTTTTAATATTGCCCGGGAAGATGGGCTGGCCGGCTGGTTTATGACTTCGCAAACACTGGTGGCGGCACTGGTGTTGTGGCTCCTCTACTGGCTTAGTTGCACTGTTGATGGTGCTACAGCTCTTCAGCGCAGAGGCTGGTTGGTGCTGGCACTGTTTTTTTCCTATATGTCAGCCGATGACGGGGCATTGATTCATGAGCGGTTGGGTACCATGTTTGAAGAGATCGTTGCTGAATCAGGAAATGGCGGGGATGTTGGCATCCTTTCGCAGTGGCTGGAGATGTTTCCCAGTTATGAGTGGCAGTTTTTGTTGCCTTTTTTTGCGGCGGTTGGGCTCTATATGCTCTATTTTCTCTGGCGGGTGCTGGGCGTGGGGCGGCCGCTATTGATGGTGATAGCAGCATTCTCCTGTCTTGCCGTTGCTGTTGTGCTTGATTTCATTGAAGGTATGCCAAAAGAGCATGCCTTGAATCTGTATAGTTGGCTCAAAGAGGCCTATATGCTTGAGGATTACACGGTTGATCACTTTGCCAAGTCTCTGGAGGAGTTTCTTGAGATGGTGGGGATCAGTCTGTTTCTTGCTGTTTTTGTGGCTCAGGTCGGCCGGGTCCATGACGATTCAACCACACTTCAGTTGGCCTCTTCTGATTCGTTGGGTAGCGCATAAAGGGGTGAAACCATGCATTTGACAGCCAAGGGGCTGAATGCTGTTTAAAAGCTGACGTAATGGCGTGATCTTTGCTATGATTTGTGACTGTTAAGTTGACTCACTTTACTGTGAACTGACTTGACTTTATTGCTTATAATAAGGTACTTTGCACGAGTATGTGCCAGTAAAGCTTAAGCTATGGAGGGTAAGTGTCCTTTTTTTCGAGCAGATCTGAAGGGATCATGGGTGTGGATATCAGTTCGACCGGGATCAAACTGGTTGAGTTGTCTCGTTCGCGCTCAGGTTTTGAGCTTGTCTCTCTGGCAACGATTCCCCTACCTCGCGATGCGATCGTTGAAAATACCATCATTGACTCCGCTGCAGTTACACAGGCACTGGTTGAGGCAGTTAATGCCGCCAAAGCATCGACTAAAAACGTCGCTTTAGCAGTTTCAGGTAATGCCGTGATTATCAAAACTATCACCATTCCGACAGTGAGCGAATTTGAGCTGGAGGCGCAGATCCAGTACGAGGCCGATCAGCATGTTCCCTATGATATCGATGATGTATTCCTCGACTTTTTCATTCAGGGCATGACAGCTGATGATCCGGAGCATATGGATGTGGTGCTGGCAGCCTGCAAACGTGAAGTTGTCGAAGATTATCAGATGGTGCTTGCCGAGGCCGGGTTAACGGCTAAATGTGTGGATTGCGCTGTCTTTGCTCTTGAAAATGGTGCAGAGGTGACCGATCAGCATACCCTTCCCAAGGGTGGAGAGCAGCTGTTGGCAGATGAGGATGCTGATGTTCATGCTTTGATTAATATCGGCGCCAATATGATGAATATCAATGTGTTGATTAATGGCCAGATGGCATTTGTGCGTGATCAGTTTTATGGCGGTCAGAATCTGACTGAAGAGATTCAGAAAGAGCATGACATCAGTTATCAGGCTGCCGAGCAGTTGAAGACAGATGATTTTGATAGTGTTCATCCAGAGGCTCTGGAGCGTTTTTATATGGGGCTAACCTCTGAGTTGGTGCGTTCACTTGATTTCTATTCTGCCAGCAGGGCTGAATTTCCTGTGCGTAAGCTTCTGCTCTCCGGTGGCTGTGCACTGATCCCCAATATTGCTACCGAACTTGAGCAGCGACTGGGTATTGATACGGCCATTCTAAACCCATTTGATAGTATCAAGATCCCGGCTCGAAAGTTTGATGAACAGCATATCAGGCGAATTGGTCCTATGCTTATGGTGCCTGTCGGGCTTGCGATGCGGAGCTTCGATTCATGATTCGCATTAACCTTATTCCCTACCGCGATGCCAGACGCCAGCAGCAGATTGTTCATCATCTGAGTATCTTCTTTGCCGTGGTTGTTATCGCGGTATTGCTTGCTATGGGCGCCCATACCACAGCTTCTATGCAGCTCTCCGACCTCAAAGAGGAGACGATTCGTGTGCAGCAACAGAATGCTGAACTGAAGAAGAAGATCGGTAAAATTGAGAATCTTGCTAATCTGCGTGGTGATGTGGAACGCAAGCTTGATATTGTCGACAGGTTGCAGGAGGGGCGTTTCCGCTCTCTGAAAACGTTGCATGAGATTGCCAAGGTGATTCCCGACAACGTATGGATCAAGTCGGTGAAAGATGGTGGAGATACCATTGAACTCTCTGGCCTTGGTGAAAGCAATAAAGCAGTTGCCAACTTTATGCGCAAGTTGGACCAATCTCCGCTGTTTTCGAATATTCAACTACTGGTGATCAGTCGTATTACAGTTGATGGCCTGCCGGTAAGAACGTTCAGCCTGAATATGAGTCGCATTGATGAGCTTCCGGACCGAAAGAAGGCGAGTGCTGCGGCTAACAAGGGGGGTAAGGGCTGATGTTTGATTCCCTGAAAGAGTCCCTCTACGAAGGGCTGCGCCCGATTCTGCCACTGCCTGCATGGCAGAAGCTATTGACGCTGGTTGTGACATTTGCAGTGATCACCGGAGCTTATGTTTATCTGGGTTGGATTCCTCTGCAGGAGGAGATTACCCAGCAGGAGTCTCAGGTTGCGATGCAGAAAATGCGTCTGGTCAAAAATCAGCGTCTGGCGCATGACCTGCCACGTAAACAGAAAGAGTACGCCAAGCTTGAGAAGCAGTTGAAGGTGGCTCTGAATATGCTGCCCAAGAAGTCACAGATTCCGGATCTTCTGGAAAATGTGTCGTGGGCAGGAAAAGATTCCGGCCTTGAGTTCAAACAGTTTAGACCAGGCAGGGAAGTGGCCCGGCAGATCTATGCCGAGGTGCCTGTTGATCTGGATGTGACAGGCAGTTTCCGTCAGTTGCTGACATTTTTGAAACGGGTGGGCGAGATGCCACGTATTGTGGATATCAAAGGGCTTACTTTGTCTGAGGCGAAAGATAACGAATTGAATGTAAAAGGGCAGGCGGTTACCTACAGGTTTGTTGAAGCGAAAGCCGACAGCGATAGTAAGGGCCGGCGCAGATAATGCGTATTTTGGCCGGGAGACAGGTTATGGGGTTTATCATGAAGCATTGGGCTGAAAGCAGGCTGTTGCAGCTGCCCAGAAAAATAGTGGGTATTGTGGCTCTGGCACTGCTGCTCAGTGTGAATGGTGCTCAAGTTGAAGCGGCAACCATTAACGGTTTGCATCTGCTTTCAGATCGAGCCGGTCAGCGTCTGAATATTGCTATGGACGAAGCAGCAGAATATCAGGTGTTTAATCTTGAAGGCCCAACCCGGCTTGTACTGAACTTTCCCAACGCCTCTATGGCTAAAGGCGTCTCTGAGGTTGCCGGTGATGGTGCGGTCACAGCTGTCGTTCCCCAGCAGGATAGTAGTGGCGTACGTATCGAAATCGCGCTTGCCAAAGGTGCCAAATACGAGATTGCTGAGAAGGGTAATGACCTGCTGATCTCTTTTACCTCAGAAATGAAAGCCGGGGCTCAGAGTGAAGGTGCTGAGCTGCAGGATATCTCTGTTAGCGACAGAGGCAGTGTAACCGAGCTGGTTCTGCGTGGTGAACATATGGACGCCAATCACAATGCACTGGTGACTAACGATGGTAAGACACTGGTGCTGGATTTCTGGGGAGGCTCATCTAAGCTACCTAAGGAGTATTACACCTATACAGCGCTTCGTCTGAATGATGTTACCATTGGTTCAGCTGAGGGGCGTTTGCGTCTGGTGTTGTCACTAAGGACAGGGGCAGGTACCAACCACCAGATCGATGCCGATGCCAATAGTATGGTGATTCGTTTTGGTAATATTGAACCGAAGAAGAGCGTTGTAGGTTTGACTGTCGATTCTGTTGATTTTCAACCCGATGATAGAGTTGCGCATCTGGTTGTTCGCACCAATGAGACCAACCCGATTATCAACCTGCAGGAAGAGGACGGTAAAATCATCCTGGATCTGAAGAATGCTACTCTGGCCTCGGGCCAAGAGCGTTCGCAGGATTTGAGTGCTTTCCCCGGACCTGTAAAACAGATCGACAGCTATGGCATGAACAAAGATGTTCGTATTGTAGCCCGCTTGCGTCAGAAGGCAGTGGTCTCCTCCTATCAGAGTGGCAATGTGCTTACTGTTACCATGAAACCGCAGGATATGGTTGCTGTCTCTGAGAGCGATGAGGCTGCCGTCAGAGATGAGAAGGTCTATTCCGGTCAGAAGGTTAGTTTCAGCTATAAAGATATTGATATCCGCAATGCGTTGCAGCTGATTGCAGAGATGAGCGATTTTAACATTATCATGTCAGATGATGTATCTGGTGTGCTCACTATGCGCCTTGTCGATGTGCCCTGGGATCAGGCTCTGGATCTGATTCTGCAGGCTCGTGGCCTTGGTAAAGAGCAGAGCGGTAACGTGATCCGCATTGCCCCGCTGGATGTGCTGAAGGCGGATTCCGATTCCAGAAAAGCGGCCAGGGCGAGTGCTGAAGAGGTTGCGCCACTGGATACCGAATTTATTACGCTTGGTTACGCATCGGTCAATGATATGAAAACTATTCTGCAGGGCGGCTCAGTTAAGAGTGAGGTTACTGGCGGAGATGTGACCAATAAGGAATCCACCAGTAGCTCTACCGGTGACGGTGAACTGAAGCTTCTCTCCAGTCGTGGTTCCATTCTGCTGGATGAGCGTAGTAACACGATGATTATCACTGATACACGTGAGCGATTGAATAATATCAAACGCCTGGTCGCAGTGATCGATAAACCTACCCAGCAGGTATTGATCGAAGCACGTATTGTTGAGGCAACTGACTCTTTCGCTCGAGATTTGGGTATCCGCTGGGGTGGGAACGCGACAAGAAATACCACCCAATATACACAGAATCTCACCGGCGGAGTAGGTGGAGGTAATGTGGTAGATTTGGCTGCCGCGGTAGGAGCAGGAGCAGGTGGTGCCATTGGTTACACGCTTGGTAAAATTGGTGGAAATCTGAATCTGAACCTAGAACTTTCGGCTGCCGAACAGATTGGTGATATCAAGGTGGTTTCCAGTCCGCGTGTATTCACAAGCAACCTGCAGGAAGCGTTGATTGAGCAGGACCGTCAGATTCCGTTCCAGTCATCGACCTTCACCGGTGGTGTGACGACTATTACAACAACGCTGGTGAGTGCCAAGCTTGCTTTGAAGGTGACGCCTCAGATTACCGCTGATAAACGTATTATCATGCAGTTGGTGGTGAATAAGGATACACCTATTGATAATCCACTGCCTGGCGGAGCTCCATCCATCGACAAAAAGCAGGTGGTAACCAAGCTGCTGGTGCGTAATGGCGAAACGGTAGTACTGGGTGGCATCTACTCCCAGACAACATCAGATACGATTAGCGGAGTACCTGGTCTTATGGAGATACCGTTTGTTGGTCATCTCTTTAAGCGCAAACAGAAATCGGATAACCGCAATGAATTGTTGATCTTCATTACACCGACTATTATCAGTGATGAGAAGATCTAAGGATGCTCTGAACAACCCCATATTATATTCCACCGCCCATATTTCGAGCGAGAATTTTGGCAAACTTGCTTTTTATCCCCCGATCATCGCCTGATTGGCTTTGATCGGGTGGTTTATCCGTTTTTCGGGTAAACCTATCCTGTTATAACCCAGACTTCGAAATGGGGTAGAACCCAATGAGTATCAGAGCTATTTTAAACATGATGACCTCGAAAAACAGATGGAATTTAGCGCGACTTTTTACATGACTCTACCTGATACTAATAAGAAGCAGGGCAACAATTCAGCTCAGTTACGTTAGAAGTTCTTATGGCGGTGGTAGTCCATCATATTGAGCCTGAAGGGAAGTGACTGCTGCCTGTGCACTACTGAAGGTTTTCTTGAATTCATCAATTCTCTTTAGCACGTTGTCTATTTTCGCCTGCTTCTTTTTTCCTTTGTGGCCCGCTGCTATAGCGGCCTCACGAGCCGCTTGGTGAAAAGCCAATAG
Organism: Mariprofundus sp. NF; assembly: GCF_013387455.1. NCBI lineage: Bacteria > Pseudomonadati > Pseudomonadota > Candidatius Mariprofundia > Mariprofundales > Mariprofundaceae > Mariprofundus > Mariprofundus sp. NF. Next base: position 83,343 of record NZ_VWNC01000002.1, on the reverse strand, counting down.
ATTCTGCAGATGTGCCATCTCTTTGTTTGCAGCATCCAGTATAGCTTGGGCAGCATCTATTTGATCCTGCATGGCTGTTTGCGCTGGAGTAAGGGCTCCAGCCCCATCGTTTCCAGCACCTCCAGCTCCAGCTGTTCCAGGCGCTGTATTGCCAAGGCTAGGCATCCTGATTTCTGTTCCCCTTCCACTGAAGGCATAGAGTACCAATTCTTGCCCGTCATTTGAGTAAAACCAGTCAACAACCTCTTCGGTACTGGTAACCGCTGGGCTTTTCGATGTCCATGGATCATTGGGAATGTTTGGTAGGTAACCCTGTGAAACCAATTCGCTAAGCGCTCCAGTAGCAGGGTGGTACTCCAATCCTGCAGCAAAATATTTAAGCCCGTTGCGAAGATTGACTTCTGCTACCGTCATCTCGCTATTCTGTGCATAAATACGATAGGCAGGTATAGCCGTAGCTGAAAGTATGCCAATAATTGCCGTGGCAATGACTACCTCGATTAGCGTGAATCCATCTTCCCTGTTATTCATCACTAACTCTTGCGGCATCCAGCGGCTCTTCCAATAGACGTTTGGACTCAAGGATTTCCTGTTGAACCAAAAGGCCGGTCTCAGTTACCAGACGATTGGCGGCCTGCACCATTTTCGCTTCTTCTGGGCTCAAATTGCTTCTCTGAACGACGGGGGCTGGGCTATTTACATATACATAATAACCCAGAGCAATAATCAAACTAAACCCCAATGCGGAAAGCGTAAGTTCAACTTTTTTTGATGATGACACGGCATCAGTTGCTTTCTTCATTTGTGCTTGGCGTTTTTTCTCATCCTGCACATAGAAGCTCTTGCAGCTAACACAGTAAGTTTTGTCGTGGTCCTCTCCACCCACGCACTCTTCGCAGAAGAAGTGGCCGCATTTCAGACATTTAAATGTGGAGCGACTCTCAAGGTGATCGTCGCAGTAGATATTCGTGGTTGAGCCGTCTTTCTTTTTAAGAACCAGGGGGCAACGTTTGCTTTCTGCGGCACTTTTTTCTTTCATATACAAACCATAGAGAAAAACACCTTCAAGTACAAAGGTTTGGCGACCTTAAAAGCTGCGTTCAACCTTATCAGATGCTTCTGCTTCCAGCCAAAATACACTACAAACTCATATGACAGTTTGGGACGGGTCAGGAATCGCTCTTGTTAAAGCAAAAATCTTTCAACACTCGCCACCGATGATTCATTCAGTTCACCCACAGATGCAGAGAGTGTAAAAAGAGCAACGCCGCAAGTGCTTCCAGCAAAGTCACATCCACCCCTTGAGACCATCGCCAAGAATTCAGGGGGACACAACACACAACTATTTGCACAATCACCCGAACTGGATTGTCCTCAGCTACATAATCATCCAGCAGCTCAGGAAACAGCGTGCTTTGGCTGCGGCTTTCTCCTTCTGATGCTGATGGGATTATAATACGCTGGCGGATATCTCATCCGCCAGCAGTAAGCCTGAGCTGCTCAGCGAGAGCTGCTCATTATTTAATTCAAGCTTGCCCAGGTTCAACCAAGGGCTGAATTCATCGGAAAACAGGGCCCATAGATCGTGACCGAAGCGGTCTCTGAATGCGTCTCGGTTGATGCCGTTGCTGCGTCTGAGGCCAACCCATATCGCTTCGGCTGCAGCCTGCTGTTTAGTCAGTGATTCTCGGCTGTTGATCGCCTCACCACTTTTTAACGCTGCCTTGATATAGGACTCAGGGGTGCGAATGTTGCAGTAGCGGGTGACGCCACCGGAGTTTTCGGAGATCCAGTCATCCCATTTTCCGACTGCTCCGGCACCAATGCCAATATAGTCATGATATTTCCAGTAGCCGTCGTTATGGCGGCATTTCAGTCCCGGTTTGGCAAAGTTGGATATCTCATAGGCTTCTAATCCAGCCGATTGCAGTTGATTGCGTGTCTCTGTGAACATGGCAATGGCCAGATCATCATCCGGTACATTGATGGGGTTGATGGCGTGGGTGGTTGCCAGTTTGGTGTGCGGTTCAATGGTTAGCTGGTAGCAGGAGAGGTGTTCTGTGCCAAGCGCGATGGCGGTTTGCAGGCTCTGCAGCCACTGATCCAGTGGTTGATTCGGAAGGCCATAGATGAGGTCGAGATTAATATTATCGAAACCGGCATCTCTGGCGATGTCAAAAGCGTTAAGTGCCTCGCTGCTGTCATGAATACGTTCCAGCCACTTAAGTTCCCGGTCATCAAGGCTCTGCACACCCATAGAGAGGCGATTGATGCCTGCCTGACGGTAGGCAGCGAAATGTCCGGCATCGACACTGCCCGGATTGGCCTCGAGGCTGATCTCTATATTCTCTTCAAATCCATATAGCTTATTTGCCTGCTCAATGACGGCATCGATCAGTTCAGGAGGTGCCAGTGACGGGGTGCCACCACCAATAAATATCGATGACAGTTTCCGGCCTGCAAACATCGGAGTTTCAGCCCAATGTTCAAGTTCAGCGATTAGTGCCTGTTGATAGCCCTGCCAGTCGGGAGCAGGGCGCTGGTGCGAATTGAAATCACAGTAGTGGCATTTATGGGCGCAGAAGGGGATATGCACATAGAGCAGTAGTGGTGAACGGACTATTCCGGCCATAGGGTGAGTGAGAGCCGCTTTACTGCAGGACTATTTCGTAGTGATCCGGCGCAAACTGTTCATTACTCTCCAGCCTGATCTCCTTACGCAGAAACGCTTCGAGCTGTTCAACGGCTTTACTCTCTTCGCCAAGCATCAGATCAATAATAGTCGGATGGGCAATGACCATCAGCTTTTCACAAGGGTAGGCGCGGGCTTCGGCAACCACCTCACGAAACAGCTGGTAACAGATTGTGGTCGGACTTTTAGCGCTGCCGACACCGTGGCAGTGGTTGCACTCATTAAGCAGAATACGGCCGAGGGATTCGCGTGTGCGTTTACGGGTCATCTCGACAAGACCGAGATCGGAGAATTGCACCACATGGGTCTTGGCCTTATCGCGCTTAAGGGCCTCCTCCAGTATCTCCATCAGACGCTGCTTGTTCTCATCTTCCTGCATATCAATAAAATCGACAACAACAATGCCACCAAGGTTGCGCAACCTTAGCTGGTGCACAATCTCATGCGCCGCCTCAAGATTGGTTTTAAAGCCGGTCTCCTCCATATTACGGGAGCCGACAAAGGAGCCTGAATTGACATCAATGGCGATCAGCGCTTCGGTCTGGTCGATGATGAGATAACCACCGGATTTCAAAGGTACGCGCCGTTGCAGGGCACGTTCGATCGCCTCTTCAACGCCGTAGACGTCGAAGATGGGACGATCACCCGGGTAGTAGTAGAGCTTTTTGGCAACCTCGGGCATAAAGCGGCGGGCGAACTTTTTCATGCTCTCGTATGCCTCTTTCGAGTCGATATGAATTTTCTCGACATCGCTATCGACATAATCGCGCATAACACGCAGATAGAGGTTCAGCTCTTTATGGATGATTTTGCCCAGCCCTGAGCTCTTTGACCGTTTTTCGATATCGGCCCAGAGACGAAGCAGAAAATCCAGATCCTGACGCATCTCATCTTCGTCACGCCCCTCTGCCACAGTACGAATAATCACACCACCCTGCTCAGGGCTGATGGTTTTGCCGATAGTAAGCAGCCGTTCGCGCTCTACCTGATCTTCAAGGCGGCGAGCGATACCGATATGATCGAGATGTGGTAGATAGACCAGATAACGCCCGGCCAGACCGACCTGGGTTGTCAGCCGTGGTCCTTTTGATGCGATGGGTTCGCGTGATACCTGTACCATCAACTCCTGCCCATCTTTAATCAGATTGGCGATAGGTGGTGCAGAGCGGCGAGAGTAATGCGTCTCAGGGGTTTCGTTGTCAGGCTCTGACTCATCCCCGTTTTCAATATCATCGGATAATTCAACACTATCCTGTTTTGCCGTGGCGATGTCTCCGGCATAGAGGAAGCCGGCCTTCTCCATGCCGATATCCACAAATGCTGCCTGAATACCCGGCAGAACCCGCTGCACGCGACCTTTGTAGATATTGCCCTTCAGGCCGCGCTCGCTTTCGCGTTCAATATAGATCTCTTCAGCCAGATTGTTCTCAATGCGGGCAATCCGTGTTTCAAACGGGGCGACATTAACCAGTAGTTCGATACTCATAATTTATCCTTCATTTGAGCGATCATATGCAAGGTTGTGGAGACCGGCAAACCGATCACATTGTCCAGTGGTCCGTCAATGGCCTGAATAAAGGAGGCTGCGCCGCCTTGAATGGCATAACTGCCAGCTTTATCGAGAATATCATTATGGGCCAGATAGGTATCAATCTCGTCGCTGTTGATCTCTCTGAATCTTACGCTGGTCTGAATGCAATCACTCTGGATCTGATCTCCCAGACGCACGCATACGGCGGTCAGCACCTGATGGGTATGGCCGGAGAGTTGTGTGAGCATCTGTTTGGCATGTTTCAGATCAGTTGGTTGCCCCAGCGCTTCACCATGAATGGCAACCAGTGTATCGGCAGCAATCACCGGGATATCACCATCTGTCTGGCAGGCCAGAGCCTTCTCTCTGCACAGGCGTTGAACGGTATCGGCGACAGTTTCATGAGCAAGTGGTGTTTCATCGATGTGTGAGGGGCGCACTTCAACAGCAAGCCCGGCAGCTTGCAGCAGATAGAGGCGACGGGGTGATCGGGATGCGAGAATAACTTCCATCTGCCAAGCATAACCTGCCTTAAGCTTGACGGCACGAACATCGCGTTTACGATGCACAACCCGTGACTAATGCAACGATTTCCCCGCTGGAGCGTGCAACGGAGCTGTGCAGGATGGACATGGAACGGGTGAACGCCTGTATCCATGAGAATCTGCAATCCGATATCATGATGATTCCGGCTATCGGCCACTATATTGTGAATAGTGGTGGCAAGCGCTTGCGCCCGCTGCTCTGCCTGCTGATCGCCCGACTCTTTAACTACAAAGGCGATAGTCATATTCCACTCTCGGTGGTGATTGAGTTTATTCATACGGCATCACTGCTGCACGATGATGTCGTTGATTCATCCGATCAGCGTCGTGGTTCCCCCTCTGCCAATGGCGTATGGGGTAATCAGGCCAGCGTTCTGGTCGGTGACTACCTCTTCTCCAGAGCTTTCCAGATGATGGTGGCTGATGGTGATATGGCGATGCTCAAGCTGATGAGTGACGTGACCAATGCACTTGCTGAGGGTGAAGTGTTACAGCTCTCCCGCACCTTCCATCTCGGCATGACAGAGGCTGAATGCCTTGAAGTGATTGAGCGTAAAACGGCGGTGCTGTTCAAGGCTGCCAGTGAAGTGGGTGCGCATGTTTCAGGTCAAAGCCCTGAGGTTGTGGCTGATCTGGCTGATTATGGTATGTGCCTCGGTGTTGCTTTCCAGCTGATGGATGATGCACTCGACTATCTGGCTGAAGCTGAAGAGGCGGGCAAACCTGTTGGTCATGATCTGGAAGAGGGTAAAATTACCCTGCCGCTGATTCATGCCATGCAGCGGGATAGTGAGCTGGCTCAGCGGGTAGAAGAGGTGGCAGAACGCGGCTGTTATGAAGATGGCGACCGTGAGTGGGTGCGTGAACGTGTGGCGGCTCAGAATGGCGCAGAGTATGCGATGCAGCGTGCCAGAGATTATGCAGCACGAGCCAAGAAACAGCTGCCTGAAAATAGTAATGATGAGATAAGAGGCCTGCTTGCCGAGCTTGCCGATTTCTCTGCGCACCGACCTTATTAAATCTGAAGGAACACTCCTTTCTCCAGATCTTTCTTTTAATATTCAATAGTTACACTAACTATTAATGCCCTTATTGTAGGCTCACCTGAGCTTTTGCGATTTAGGTCACAGATTCAAATGGCTATCACCTCAAGCATTGCGACCAGCATAGTTTTGCCGGAGGCTTGATATGAGTGCAGTGAGAAAAGCAGAGAAAAGCAGTAGTGAAGTGAAGGTGCTTACTATTCCGAAATCCAGCGCCAGTCGTGCATCTGCAACCAATCGCAAACCTGCGGTGAGCCGAAAAACTTCGGATAAAGCGAATGCTGTCGACCTGGTTGTCTCCTCCGGCGATCTGGCAGTGGTTCCAAGGCTTGCCGCCTCCAAACCTGCCAGCCGGGTCAATGCCAAACCTCTGGATCTGGATGTGATTATTGAAGAGGTGGCGCACGCCATTGCGACCACTCAGGATCACTATAAATGCATCATGTTTACCGATCTGGAGAGCTCAACCGAATACAAACGATCCATGGGCCACACCAAAGGTTATATGCGCAATAGGCTCTTCTGCGATATCTGTGAGCGTGCGGTAGAACGTTACAGCGGGCAGGTCGTGAAAAAACTGGGCGATGGCGTTTTGATCGTGTTTGAGCGGGCTATTGATGCGGTAATGGCATCGATGTTGATCAAAAATTCTCTCTCCAGTGAACGCAAGAAATTGAAGAAGATCGTTGGCCCGCTGAATTTCCGTATCGGTATCACCTGTGGTTATGTGAAGGAGATTCCTGGTAAAGAGCAGGATTTTATTGGCCACGCTATGGATAAAGGGGCGCGTATTGAGTCCCAGGCCCTGCGTAACCAGATTCTTATTGATGAGATCGTTTATGGTCTGATTCACACCAAACTGCGTGACTATTCTGGTGATATTTTGATTGGAGCACCGAAAAACATGACGCTTAAAGGAGTTGGTGTAAGCACCCTGTATGAGGTTTCACCCAAGCAGATGGGGCTGGAATCGAGTATGAGTAGTCGCATGAAAAAGATATTCCAGTAATCTGAATAACCACAGGGTTTTTGAATCAATCTGTTTTACCTTTAGCCCCGCAGCACTGCTGCGGGGCTTTTTTTGTTTTAATGATCGGAGTCACATTTCCGTAGTAACTGTTTCAATAAGATAACCAGACAAGCTCTGTGCAAGAGTGAGAAAGGAGGTCAATATGAAAGCTGTTACGCTATTGCTATCATCATTGTTACTACTAACGGGAACTGCTACAGCGCAGGATTTCAATGCAGCAACCAAGTCAGGTGAATCAACTTTTCTGGCCAGTTTCATGGATGGGGCTACTAAAGTCACCATGCTAAGCAGTAATCGCTCAAGTTATAAGCAGAGGTATATCAAACCATATGTGCGCCAACAAAAGTTTGATGATGACGCATACCTGCGACGCATCTCTTACAACGACTGATCAGGCGTCTGACTGACTCCCGGAATCCGCTAAAACAAGTTTCATCAGTGCCTCCGGGGTGGTGACTTTGTAGTCACCCTCGCCAAGGTCGCAGCTATCGAGTGATAGCGCTCCGATATGAGTTCGGGTAAGTCCGGTGACGTGATTACCAACTGCTGAAAACATGCGGCGTACCTGATGATAACGCCCCTCATGCAACACCAGTGTAACCTCCTTTTCACCCTGCAGACTCATCTCTGCCGGCAGGCATGGTCTCTCATCACCCTCCAGAAGCAGCGTTCCGGCAGCAAAGAGTTCTGCCTCATTGCCCTGCAGTGGTCGATCCAGTGTTACAGCATAGGTTTTGGAGATATGTTTTTTAGGGCTGGTCAGTTGGTGATTGAGGTTGCCGTCATCCGTTACAATCAATAGTCCCGATGTCTCTTTATCAAGTCTGCCAACACCCGAGAGTGGCGGTTTGCGATCGATCCAGCGATCCGGAAAATCGGCATAGATCAGGCGGCCATTCTCCTTGCGAGAGCAGACTGTGCCCAGCGGCTTATGATAGATAATGGTCAACCCGTGCGGATGATCCAGTGGTTTTTCATCGAGTAGCACCTGATCTGCCAGCACCTTCTGAGCAGGGGAGGTGGCCGGTTTTCCATCTATCGTGATCCATCCCTCCTTAATCCAGAAGCGCACATCTTTTCTGGCACCGTAGCCGAGATTGGAGAGTAGTTTATCCAGCCGTTCAGCTTTTACGTTATTCATCGTACTCCTCGAATGATCTTGAACCCTTCAGCTTCGATCAGCGTTTGAATTTTTTTCAGGTTTGATTGCAGTACAGACTCATAAGGCAGCTTGCGATTGGCTACCAGATAGATCTCTCCACCCGGCTTCAGAGCACGGCAGCCGTTGATGATGATTTTCCGGCCCAGTTCAATATCGCGTTCCTGCCCCGTATGAAAGGGCGGATTACAAACAACCCAATCCATATTGCCGGGCAACGGTTCAGCTGCAGCATCCAGCCAGTGAAGGCTAACCTTTGCAGACCATGCTTCACAGTTTTCAGCAGCACAATCGAGAGCCAGCTGCTCGGCTTCAACGAGATGGATAGCGTTCACCCGCTCCGAGCTGTGCAGAATCCTCTCGCTTAGCAGACCGTAACCGGAGCAGAGATCCATGCCTGAACCGGAGAGTTCGGGCAGTTGTGAAAGAAGCAGTTGTGAGCCGGGGTCGGCTCTATCCCAGCTGAACAGGCCCGGTCGGGAGATCAGTCCATGCGATGCGACACCCTGGGGTTTTCCATTACCCAGCCACTGCACTGCCAGTTCACTACTGAAGGCAGCTGATTTTATGGCAGAAAAGATGCGGCATTTGGATTTAGAGGATGAGGTAGTGGTGCCAGCCAGATTTTTCAGGGCAGTCTCATAACCTTTGGCCCCGTGGTTGTTGGCACAGGCCATAACGATTTTCCCATCGTCCACCAGTCGCTGCATGGCATATGCCATCCAGGAGAGGGTCTGCTGCCTGTTTTTTGCAGGGTGAATCAGAATCAGGTCAAAATGTTGATCTGTAGAAATGGTAGTTACCCACCTTAACCCCGAACTGCTTAGTGCATTGCACGATGGTTTAAAGCTCTGTTGCAGCAGGCAGCTGGCCGCTTCTTTGCAGATATCATTGAGCAGTGGATGCGCTTGGGCATTGAGAACCAGGACGTTTTTTGTCGAGGTGTCCCGGATATTTCTATAAAGCAGTTCGATTGCCGACATAGGGGCAATGTAGAAAGTGCATCAGGCGATGTCTATGCCGGTTGCACTGTTGCGGCAAAAAGTGTCGTGCATCAGCTGTTTTTGATAGGTTTAGCTTGTCAAAATTGGTCGTGCTATTTATAACTATGCACGACTGCTGGGGCAGTAGATCGGAAGTGAGGGGGAAAGGCATTGAAAAAAGTGTGGTTTAGTCTTCTGATGGTGTGTTTTCTGGGCTGCATCTCTGTCGCCTCTGCAAATGATTTAAAACCCTATATCGGGCTTGGTACCGGGTTGTTTCATCTGAAGTATACCGAAAACAGAGCAACGAGTAATATTGGCATGAATCAATCAACTTGGGGTACTTTCCTTAACGCCGGAGTTCAATATAAAAAATATATAGGAGCTGAGCTTCGTGGTGGTTTGACAGGAGGTGGTAGTGCGAGTTTTCCTGCCAATATACCTCCAGAATCTTTAAAGGTTAGAGCTGATGCTTTCTTCTCATACCTTCTCAAGCCACAGTTTCCAGTATCGGATCAGCTTAAGGTATATGGTATTTTTGGTGGTACTGCAGTCAAGTATGAGGCGATCAAAAGTAGTGGCGGTATTAACCACGTACCCTGGAAAACGGGAGTCACTTACGGCCTTGGGCTGGAGTACCAGTTTCGCCTCACAGGGTCTTTGGCCATTGAGTGGATTGAGTATTTGAGTGCAGTTCAGCATGCCAGTGGCCCTGGATCACAGGCTTCAATGAGAGGCATTAGTGTCATCGTAAATAAATCCTTTTGATGTTGGTGATCTGATGATTAGCAGGTTTTTTTATCCAGCTGATGCGTAGGAAATCAGAGATCTGAACCCGACTATTTAGTCGATAAAAAAAGGAGCTGAGGTTTTCTCGGCTCCTTTTTTTTTATGGGTGCCAATAACCCTAAGTTGTTTAAGTGGAAGTACATATGCTTATGGCATGCTTCTTTCTTTCTAATGTTACCCCGGTTTGCCGATTTTGATGGATGCGAACTATATATGACGGTGCAATGAGGAAACCGTGGATCAAATAATCGAAAATATTTCACCCGAAGATAGACGACGCCCTCATCTGCTGCCTGTCATGGTTGCGGCTGTCGTGGGTGTTGTGGTGACGTTGATCTTATATGTTACAGCTTCGCAATGGGCGGCTGAGCGGCAGCAGCGGACTTTTGTAGCAGCATCTGTGGACAGGATAACCTCGTTGCAAACACGTTTGGATTATAAGGTGGAAGAGTTGCACTCCCTGGCGATATTCTATGAGTCATCTGACTATGTCTCTCCCGAAGAGTTCCGCCACTTTGTTTCTCATCTGATCGAAGGTAGCGAAGTCGGACTGAGTTATCAGTGGATTCCCCGTATCAGCCATGCAAATCGTACCGGTTTTGAGCGGCCCCTGCTGGGGACGGGCATCGCTGGCGTTGAAATCAGAGAGAAGGTCGATGGCAGGATGGTGCGTGCATCAGACAGGGAGGAGTATTTCCCGGTTCGCTATCGCGAGCCTGCAAACTCAGCCATAGAAATTCTGGGTTATGATCTGGCCTCGGATCCGGTGCAGGCTCCAGCCTTGGAGGTTTCACGCAGAAAGCTCAAACCAAGCGCCACTGCTATGGGTGTTTTCGAAGTAAGCAAAGATCAGGCAGCCATTGTCATATTTGTCCCGGTACTCAAGGGCTCCTCGGCAGATGGTTCCGATCAGCAGCTGCAGGGTTTCGTGGCAGGTGTTTTCAGGCCCTACGAAATCCTTGCCAGAAGTGCAGCCGATTTTGAACCGGCAGGTCTTGATCTCGATATCTTTGATATCTCTAATGCAGATACGCCTGAGCATCTGGCTTCTTATGCATCCCGCACCAGAGATGGTGAGTCACCTGCAACCCGTGACCGACAACTCCTGCTTGGCACGCCTTTAGTTTATGCCAAGCAGATCAAGGTGGCAGGCAAAACATGGGAGATCATTGCCACCCCGGCGCCTGCTTTTTTTGAGGCTCAGAAGCAGTTGATGCCATACCTTGTGATCGGTTTTGGTCTGTTGCTGACAGGAGGGCTCTGCTTTCTGCTCTTCTCGGCAGTCAGGCATGGCGAAGAGCAGCGGCAATTAGCCAATGTTGCCATCGCATCGCAACAGGCGCTGCAGCATAGTGAGAAGATGCTCAGAGAGGCCCAGCGCATGGCAAAAGTGGGCAACTGGCACTGGGATATTGCGTCCAATCATCTGGCTTGGTCGGATGAGATCTACCGCATCTTCGGGCTACAGCCGCAGCAGTTCGGGGCCTCCTATGATGCCTTTATTGCTGCAGTGCATCCTGATGATCGTGATCTGGTGAATCAGGCAACCATGGGTGCGGTCGAGAAGCGGCTTCCCTACAGTATCGAGCACAGAATTGTTCTTCCTGATGGCAGTGAACGTTTTGTACACGAAGAGGGCGGCGCAATTTTTGAGGGTGATAAAGCGGTTCGCATGATAGGCACGGTTCAGGATATTACTGAGCAGAGAGGCCTTGAAGATCAGTTGCGCCATGCCCAGAAGATGGAGGCGATCGGTACCCTGGTTGGTGGTATCGCACATGATTTCAATAACACGCTGGCGGCGATTCAGGGCAATGTCTATCTGGCCAGAAGGGCAGCTCAGGATAACGAAGTGGTGCTCGATAAGCTTAAGGCTGTTGAAAAGATGGGTGGCAGAGCTGCGGATATGATCAAGAAGCTGTTGACCTTTGCCCGTAAGGATACGGTCACTGTGACGACCTTCTCGATGAATGAGCTGGTTGAAGAGACGGTGATGCTGGCCAGAAGAGGTTTTGCTGAAGATGTTGAAATAAGGAGTGAGATAAGTGATCAGAACCTTGCAGTAGCCGGTGATATTTCACTGCTGGAACAGGTGATACTGAATCTTCTGAATAATGCCTACGATGCTGTCTCTCAGGTAGAGCGCCCCCTGATCAGCTGTTCTCTGCAGTTATCTCCGGCAGATGAATTTTTACGTATACGCCATCCCGAGCTTGAGGGTGATGTCTTTGCGCTGTTGGTGATCAGGGATAACGGCTACGGCATTCCGGCCAGGATTCTGGAGAATATCTTTGAACCATTCTTTACTACCAAAGAGGTGGGCAAAGGTACTGGTCTTGGTCTCTCGATGGCTTACGGCGCGATTCACAATCACGGTGGTGTGATTGAGGTGTCGAGCAAACAGGGCGAGGGGTGTGAGTTTAAAATTTACCTGCCCATCTGCAGTGAGACCGGAGTGCCGCAAGGCGATGAGCTGATTGATGATGTGGCGAAAGGGGAGGGGGAGACAATCCTTCTGGTGGATGATCACCATGATATGAGACAATCATCGGCAGAGGTTTTGAGTGAACTGGGTTATCAGGTGATTGAAGCGGTAGATGGGGAGCAGGCTGTTGAGCTGTTTAATGCCAACCGTGAACGGCTTGATATTATCATTTCAGATGTTGTGATGCCGAAGATGAGCGGCATTGAAGCGGTACGCCATATCCGGACGCTGGGCGGTGATCTGCCCGTTATTTTTGTGTCCGGTTACAGCGAAGAGAAGACCGGACTGGTTGATGGTTCTGTGGCAAACAGCAGGCTGTTGGCAAAGCCTTACGATGTGGGTGAGTTAAGCCAGTTGCTGCGCAGCTTGATCAACGGCAATAAAACATGATGCAATAAAAAAGGAGCTGCGAAAATCGCAACTCCTTTTCATGTGGTGGGCAGGGAGGGAATCGAACCCCCGACACGTGGATTTTCAGTCCACTGCTCTACCGACTGAGCTACCTGCCCAAGTGCCCCTTTCGGAACGGGGCGGATTATGGTTCAAAGACGCGCGGATGCAAGCATCAATTGCACCTGTTTTAGTCAGCGATAGAAAATAGACCCTCAAACGTTTTAGTGACTTCGCCTTCGAGCATGATGTTGTCGATAGAGCCTGAAACAATCACCTCACCACCGGGCATTTCAATCTTCAGCGGGCGTGTTTCACCCTCAGTGGTCCAGATTGCTGCCGCAGTCGCACAGGCGCCACTACCGCATGCCGGTGTGTGGCCTGCACCGCGTTCAATAATATCGATGTAGACATGATCGGCGATCTGGCCGGTAACAATCTCAACATTGCGATCAGTTGGGAAGGCTTCAATCGCTTCAAAGAATACACGATGTTCATTACCGATTTCGATATCAACATGCGCCTCTGTCTGATCGGTAACCGTTGCCGGCCCCATCTCAACGCGAATACCACTCTCACCGCGTGATGCGCTAACAGTGCGATCTGCGAGTGCAATGGAGACGCTCTCTTTGCCAGACTCATTGATCAGTAGTTCACCGACACAGCGCAGGCCATTGCCGCAGTTGGCGGCCTCAGTGCCATCATTGTTAAAGATACGAATAGCTGCATCTGCATGATCACTGGCCTGCAGAACCAGAAGCTGGTCACAGCCGATGCCGAAACGGCGTTCGGTAATCCTACGTACAAACTCCTCGGAGAGTTCTGGAATCTCGCAACTCAGGCCGTTGAGCACGATAAAGTCGTTGCCCTGTGCCTGCATTTTGGTGAAGGGGAGGTTGGCGCTCATTTGCTATGTTCGACTTCAATCGTGGTATAGACACCACCGCGCACATTAAATACGGCGGTCACTTTGATCTGACGTGGATCAAGCAGCTTGATCAGATCATTGGCGATCATATTGGTCACCTTCTCGTGGAAGTGGCCCTCATCGCGGAAGCTCCAGTAGTAGAGTTTCAGTGATTTCAGCTCTACACAGAGGTTATCCGGAATGTAGTCGAGTTTGATCTCAGCAAAATCCGGCTGGCCTGTTTTCGGGCAGAGGCAGGTGAACTCCGGCGAATCGATGCGGATATGGTAGTCGCGCTCAGGATTCGGATTCTCAAATGTCTCCAAGTAGCGGGTTGGCTTGTTGATGACAGCGCCAAGTTTTTCACTCATCTCTTAAACCTCAAAATTTTCTATAATATCGCTGTAAATCTCAGTCAGCGTTGCAAGCTCACTCACCGCAACCTGCTCGCCAATCTGATGAATCGAACTGTTGGTTGTGCCAAGCTCCACGACAGGTACACCTGCAGCAGCAAGAAAACGGCCATCGGATGTGCCTCCGCCGGTATCGCGCAGCGTATCGATGCCAGTTACGTTTTTAATACTGCTACAAACCAGATCGAGGAACGGGCCATCGGCAGTCGAAAATGCCGTGGCTGAATGATCAAATTCAAAGGTCACATCACAATTAGCGCAGGCCGCTTCAATGGTGGCTTTGATGCCATCAAAATTGTTGGCCGGGTTATAGCGGATATCGATCAGTGCTTCACAAAAACCGGGAATCACATTGGTCGCACCGGTGCCACCGTTCACATTGGTAATCTGGCAGCTGGTTGGCGGGAATCCAACAGCCGCTTCTCCCCAATCAATATCGGCAATGCGCGCCAGAGCTGGTGCTGCATGGTGAATGGCATTATCAGCATCCTGCGGGTAGGCGGAGTGTCCCTGTTTGCCGTGGAAGGTGATTTTGATCTGTACCACGCCACGACGGCCACGACGGATCGTATCGCCCACCTTTTGCGAACAAGATGGCTCACCGACAATACATGCATCGGGCAGTAAATCGTTTGCCTGCATATATTCCATCATGCGGATGGTGCCATCAATTGATTCACCCTCCTCATCGGAGGTGATCAACAGCTGAATGGTTGGCAGAGGGGTGTACTCAGCGCAGAGCTTGCCAACAGCAGCAATCCAGCAGGCCACCGCCCCCTTCATATCCTGTGCGCCACGACCATGCAGGGTGCCATCAATAATCTCACCGGAGAATGGTGCATGTTCCCACTTCTCAACAGGGCCGGTTGGCACCACATCGGTATGCCCGGCAAATGCCAGCGTACCTTTAAGCTCGCCCTGACGGGTGTAGATGCTGTTGGTCACGCCGCCTGCATCCACAGAGGTGCGCACAAAGCCGAGCGGAGCCAGCAGTGTTTTAATGTAGTTCTGGCAACCGCCATCATCAGGCGTAACCGATTCGCGCTGGATCAGTTTAACGGCAATATTCGTAGCTATTTCAGACATGCGGGAACCCTAATCAAAACCCGCTGCTGGTGGTACTCCTTATCTGTTGGTGAAGAACCAGGTCGGTTTCGCCCGATCTTTCTGAAAGAGCAGTGCGATGAGTTCAATTTTAAGAGGGGAGTTTGGATACTTTTTTCAATCAAAAGTCGTCACTTGCAGGCTTTTACTCACTAGCAAAAGAAATGCATTGCCTACAGATTTAATCTATAGTCCATAGACACAAGACTATGATCTGTTCACCTATCGTCTTTTACGAGGTAATAGCGATGAGAAAAAAGAGAATAAGCGGGTCAAATTTCTACTGTAGGCATCAATACTAAATGCTGCGTTATTTCTGTGCTCTTTTCCTGCCCTCAACGTTGATTGTCGCTCTGGTTATGTGGACATTCTACAGCAGTGAAAACTTGTCCGAACAACAGCTCATGAAGGAGCATGAATCCGGATTGATAGAGCTGCAAAAAGAGACCATCACCCGCGACTTTAGCCATGTTGTCTCTGACCTTCTGTTTTTAGCCCACCAGGCAGAGTTTCATGATGTCGTTGGAGCGCAGGATTGGCAGCACCTCTCCAGACATTATCTGGAATTTTCAAGTAAGAAAAGGGTCTATGATCAGGTCCGCTTTATCGATAAAGCCGGTATGGAGCGAGTGCGCATCAATTATAATGGTGGCAATCCCACTGTTGTGGCAGATGATAAATTGCAGAATAAGAGGGAGCGTTATTACTTTCAGGATAGCATCAGCCTGGCTCGTGGTGAGGTGTTCATCTCCCCCTTCGACTTGAATGTCGAACATGGTAAAATCGAACAGCCACTCAAGCCAATGATCCGTTTTGGCACACCTGTATTTGATGGTGAAGGGAATTTGCATGGTATGATTATGCTCAATTATCTTGGTGATAATCTTCTCGATCGTTTTGCTCGCAGCCACTCAGATAATCCTGATCACAGCCACCTGCTAAACGCTGAAGGTTTCTGGCTTCATGGTGCATCCCCTGAGAATGAGTGGGGATTTATGTACCCTGAAAAAAAAGATCAAACATTTGCACGGCTCTATCCACAAGCTTGGAAGCAGATTATGGCTTCTGATGCGGGTCAGTTTCAGAGCGAAAAAGGGGTGTACACCTTCGACACGGTCTACCCCTTGAGGGAAGGGTGGAAGTCCAGCACCGGATCAGCCGAAGCATTTATGCCAAGCAGCAAACGCATCGGGTCTGAGTTATACAAATGGAAAATTGTATCCCAAATCCCAGAATCGGAACTCCTGGCTAAATCAGAGCGCCTTGCAGATTATCTGCTACAACTTTCAATCCTGTTTATCTCACTACTGGCGGTTGGCTCATGGCTGCTGGCAAAAGCCAAGCTTCGGCGCAGGCAGGATGAAATAGCGCTGCTTAACAGTGAAGAGAGCTTGAATAAAGCGCAACGTATCTCCCATGTCGGAAACTGGGATCTGGATCTGAGCAATAACAAACTATTCTGGAGCCCGGAAATCTTTAGAATCTTTGCAATCGATCCGGAGGGGTTTGAAGCTTCATACGAGGCGTTTCTGGCCACCATACATCCAGATGATCGTGAAAAGGTAAACAGGGTCTACAGGGATTCAGTAGAGAACAGAACACCCTATGAGATCGAACATCGTCTGCTGATGCAGGATGGATCGTTGAAATGGGTGCATGAGCATGGCGAGACCCTGTATGACGATCAAGGCGCGCCTGTTCGCTCCATCGGTACAGTTCAGGATATTACAGAACGCAAGCGTAGCGAGGAGGCACTGCTACGTAGCAGTCTGATTATTGAAACCATTGAGCGCATGGAATCGAGATTTATCTCCTATAGTGAACCATTTGCGCTCTACAGTGATCTCTTGGATGATATCATAGCCCTGAGCGAGAGTGAGTATGGCTTTATCGGTGAGGTCCTTATTGATCCGGATACGAAACCTTATCTTAAGATCTATGCCATAACTGATCTCTCCTGGGATAAAAAGACACAGGATCTTTATGATGCCATTCGCAAGAGAGGCTTTGAGTTCCGGAAACTCGACAATCTTTTAGGCAAGGTGATAACCAGTGGCAAAGCAGTAATCAGTGATGATCCACGCCATGACCCAAGACATGGTGGACTGCCGGACGGACATCCATCTATTGATGCATTTCTTGGCATGCCAATCTATTCCGGTGGTCGGATTGTAGGCGAGATCGGTTTAGCCAATCGCAAAGGGGGCTTTGATCAGGCTCTACTCGATTATATGGAACCATTGATTGCTGCCTGTAGCCAGATCGTTGTTGCCCGTCAGGAGCAGGTGGCGCGGCGAGCCGCAGAGCAGGCGCTGGAGAATCTGGCGAGCATGGATGGACTGTTACAAATCCCCAACAGACGGCGCTTTGATGAATATCTGGAGCAGGAGTGGCGCAGGGCAGAACGTTACAAAACACCGATATCACTGTTTATGATCGATATTGATCATTTCAAGCTGTATAACGATCACTATGGTCATCAGGCTGGTGATGACTGCCTGATTAAGGTGGCAAACGTGATCAGGAAGAGTCTGCAGCGCCCAACAGATATGGTGGCTCGTTATGGCGGAGAAGAGTTTGTCTGCATTCTTCCGGATACTGCGCTGGAGGGGAGCATTCCAATCGCCAGAAAGATTATGAACCATCTGTTGGAGGAAAAAATACTGCATGCTGCTTCACCGGTTTCCGGACAGGTAACCTTGAGTCTCGGAATTGCTACAGCACATCCCGGAGGCGAGGAGAGCAGTGATCAGTTGATTGCGCTGGCTGATAAGCATCTCTATCAGGCCAAGGAATCAGGCAGGAACAGGATTGTAAGCGATGAAGGAGTTATTGCAGTGCAGGATAAAGCCACTCCCGGGCCGGATTCATATCTGATATAGGTGATTTGGATGGTGAGTAGTCACGAGCTTGAACCGTTTGAGGTGTTGAAAGCTTAGAGCTTGTCGATTCTCAGGAAGCTTTCGGCGCGACGGTCGATGCCTTCAAATAGTGGATGGGCGGCAGCCAAGCCTTCAATGGCAATGGTGGTGGCTTCGGAGACATTGGCATAGGTCTCCATGAAGGTGGTTTTACCCTCTTTGCGGCGTACATAGAGTTTACATTTGGCACCGGTCTGCTCTTTGACCAGCGCCAGCCACGCTTTCATCTCGGCCATATTGAGATTGTCGGTGTGGTACCAGATAAATGCGGATTGGGTGTCAGGCATGACAGGCCTCCAGGATTTTCACCACACTACCATCATCAAGTGAAAGTGCGGTATCTGATTCGGCGATTTCAATCGGCAGTAGTGCAATACCGACAAAGTTGTTCTCATGATCAATGGCGGCTGATTTGAGTTCGCCGATCTTTGCGGTGGTCAGAACAGGGCAGGGCAGTGTTGCCGGTTCCCCTTCAATGGCGACGCGATAGAGCTTTTTCTTGATGCCGCCGCGCCAGTTCATGCGGGCGGTAATCTCCTGGCCGACATAACACCCTTTATCAAAAGATACGCCATCAAACTCGATCAGATTGGCATTGAGCGGATGCACCGACTCATCCCACTCTCTGCCGAAATCGGGGAAGCCGCGAATAATGCGCATCGCCTCAAACTCATCTTCGTCCATCTGTTGATGCTGGCTGAGGATTTTATCGATGTTCTCTCTGCTGCTGATAATCCAGAAACCACGCGGACGCTCGGGCATCACCACTGCAATAGTGTCATCTAAGCTGCTTCGGCTACTTGCCAGCCATTGATCGGCTGGTTCTGACAGATCGAAACTGCTCAGGATTTCTGCGGCATTGGCCCCCTGTGTGGAACAGATGGCCAGGCTATCAACCACACCGATGCGCAGCTGGTGGCCGAGCGCAAAACGGCGAAGGCGTTCTACGGTGCTCACGGCATGGGAGGTGGGGGTAAGAAGAATCAGTTCGCTATTAAATCCCTCAAAAATATAGAGCTCACTGACTGCTTTGCCTTGGGGTGAGAGCAGGCAGGCGTGAATACCGGATTCGGGTGTGAGTTTTTTAATATCCTGTGTGATCTGGCCTTGCAGATAGTCGCGCAGGGTAGGGCCGGAGGCTTTTAGAACTGCCCAGCGGCTGCGTGAGGCGGTTACAAAACCCTGCAGCAGTCTGTCGGCAGTGGATGCGGATAAACGGGGGATATTCATTGTCATGGGGCTATTCTAGCAGTTCTCGGCAAAAGTCCATCCTCACTCTTGCAATGGTTTTCTGTATAGTGGCTATGCCCTACGATGCGAGTCCGTTATAGTTCCGGCCCCGCTGAGTGTGGTCGGGTTTCTGGAGGAAGAATGACAAAGCAGGCAAACAGCACGGATATCGTGGAGAACAACTATGATGCAGAGCAGCCGTTCCCCAACTCCCGCAAGGTTTATATAGAGGGTTCCAGACCTGATATTCGCGTGCCGATGCGTGAGGTTACCCTCTCGCCAACCCAGACCAGTGACGGTATTGAAGAGAATCATCCGATTCTGATTTACGATACATCCGGCCCCTACACCGACCCTGAAATTGAGATTGATCTGAAGAAGGGTGTGCCTGCGATTCGTGCGGCATGGATTGCCGAACGTGACGATACCGAAGAGTTGGGCGGCCTTAGTTCTGATTACGGGCGTGAGCGCCGTGACAATGAGAAACTCGATAGCCTGCGTTTTACCCACCTGCGTAAACCACGCGCAGCCAAAGCGGGCAAGAATGTCTCGCAAATGCATTATGCGCGTCAGGGCATCATCACGCCTGAGATGGAGTATGTGGCGATTCGTGAGAATCAGCGCCGTGAACATCTACGTGAGATTACCAAGCAGCATCCGGGTCAGAGCTGGGGCGCAGCTATTCCACATGTGATTACGCCTGAATTTGTGCGTGATGAGATTGCCCGAGGTCGTGCCATTATCCCTGCCAATATCAACCATCCTGAAGTGGAGCCGATGATTATCGGCCGTAACTTCCTGGTGAAAATCAACGGCAACATCGGTAACTCTGCACTGGGATCCTCCATTGAAGAAGAGGTTGAGAAGATGACCTGGGCGACTCGTTGGGGCTCGGATACCATTATGGATCTCTCCACCGGCAAAAATATTCATGAGACACGCGAGTGGATCATCCGCAATGCAGCCGTGCCGATCGGAACCGTGCCGATCTATCAGGCGCTGGAGAAGGTGGATGGCATTGCCGAAAACCTGACCTGGGAGATCTTCCGCGATACGCTGATTGAGCAGGCCGAGCAGGGTGTTGATTACTTCACTATCCACTCTGGCGTACTGCTGCGTTATGTGCCACTGACTGCCAAACGTCTGGCCGGTATCGTATCGCGTGGTGGTTCGATTATGGCCAAGTGGTGCCTTGCCCATCATAAAGAGAATTTCCTCTACACCCATTTCGAAGATATCTGCGAAATCATGAAAAAATATGATGTCTCCTTCTCACTCGGAGATGGTCTGCGTCCTGGCTCGATTGCTGATGCCAATGATGAAGCGCAGTTCGGAGAACTCAGAACACTCGGTGAGCTGACCAAGATCGCCTGGAAGCATGATGTGCAGGTGATGATTGAAGGCCCGGGACATGTGCCGATGCATATGATCAAAGCGAATATGGATGAGCAGCTGAAACATTGTGATGAAGCGCCATTCTATACGCTTGGCCCCCTGACTACCGATATTGCACCGGGTTATGATCATATTACCTCCGGTATCGGAGCCGCCCAGATTGGCTGGTATGGCTGTGCCATGCTCTGCTACGTAACACCCAAAGAGCATCTTGGTCTGCCTAATCGCGACGATGTGAAAGCCGGTGTGATCACCTACAAGATTGCAGCCCACGCTGCAGATCTGGCCAAGGGCCATCCCGGTGCACAGCAGCGCGATGATGCGCTCTCCAAGGCGCGTTTTGAATTCCGCTGGGAGGATCAGTTCAACCTCTCGCTCGATCCTGATACCGCACGCGCCTACCATGATGAAACCATGCCCAAAGAGAGTGGCAAGGTGGCTCACTTCTGCTCGATGTGTGGTCCAAAATTCTGCTCGATGAAAATCTCGCAGGATGTGCGCGACTATGCCAAAGAGCACGGTATGGAGACACGTGAAGCGATTGAGTCGGGTATGCATGAGCAGTCCGAAGAGTTTCTAAAGACCGGTTCCAAGATCTACCACAAAGCCTGATTGCTGCTGCACCCCAAATACGCTCATCCAGCGTTGTTCGGCGCTCATTTAGTTGTACTAAACGTCGCTTCTCATGCCTTGGCTGAGCGCATCTGGGATACAGCTACAGGTTGTGGCTTATCCGCAATTTGAGTTGTAATTCGCCTGTATGCATGCAGAAAACTGCGCTCACTGCGCTTTGACTGAGAACACCTGAGGCACAGTTGTAAGGTAGCGTTATTTCTCATGCCGATGGAATGATTGCACTTGTTGTAGAGCGTTCAAACGGGGCAGCTTGCCTGATGCCTATGGAAGGCTATGATCGCTGTGTACCATGCATTGCGAGTGTATCATCACCCCGATCTGGTCTATAATGAAGGTATCAGGAGGATTCTTATGCCTTATTCAAAAATTCTTGCCCGCGACATCATGAATACCAATCCACCATACTGCCATCTGAGCACCATGGTGGATGAGATTGCCCGGCGTTTTGCTGTTGAAGATCTGAGCGGTATCCTGGTTGTCGATGATGATCAGCGACTGCTGGGTGTGATTACCGAGAATGACCTGATTGACCAGCAGAAGAATCTGCATGTGCCTACCGCCGTTGCCCTGTTTGATATGATAATTCCGATGGGTGAGGCGAAATTTGAAGAGGAGTTGACACGTATGCAGGCGATGCGTGCTGAAGACCTGGTTCAGACCGATGTCACCACAGTGACTGTCGATTCAGACCTCAATGAGATCGCCTCGGTGATGGGGGATAAACATGTACATCATCTGCCTGTACTCGATGGTGACTCGGTGGTTGGCATGATCTGTAAACATGATGTCATCAAAGCTCTGGTTGGCGCTAAATAACACGCTCTTGAAAACAGTCTGTCATAGTGAAGCGGAAACAGCGGCCTTAGCGCAGCGTTTTGCCGCCACCCTTAAACCGGGAGATGTGGTGGCGCTCTACGGTGAGCTTGGTGCGGGTAAAAGTTTTTTCTCGCGAGCAGTGATGCGTGCACTCGGAGTCACCGATGCCGCACTTCCCAGCCCCACCTTTGCCATTATTCAGGAGTATGACGGAAAAGATTGTCGTGTGACGCATATGGACTGGTACCGGCTTGATGATCCTGATGAGATTGAGATGCTGGGTGTGCGCGACTATCTGCAGCCACCCTGGATTGCACTGATTGAATGGCCGGATCGCGCCCCTCATATGATCTCGAACGATGCGATTAAGGTATACCTTTGGCCCGATGCTCATAATCCTGATCTCAGGACCATTGACATTGAACAGGCTGGATTAAAATAAAACGGGAGTCATCAGATGGCTGAAGAACGCTCAGAAGATACAACAGAAGCCACAACCGATGGTGTAACAGAAGGTGCAACAGAATCCACAACCAAAGTGGCTTACTCTTCCAGATTGAATTGGAAAATCGCTATTCTGGCAGGTTTCGTCGTGTTACTCCTGCTGGTGATTTCACTGCTGCCACTGGCCATCGAATATTCGGCAGAGAAGTGGCTGCAGGAGCATGGTGTGCCGCAGGCTGAGATAGAGAATGTTGATCTCAATCTCTTCTCCGGCGAGTTTGTACTGCAGGGGTTAAAGGCCGGTGACGGTCTGAATATCGAGCGTCTGGCAGTGAATGTTGATTGGTTGCCACTGTTCAAGAAGATTGTTCATGTGCGTTCTCTGGAACTCGACAGTGTAAACCTGAATCTGCATCAGGATGCGCAGCAACAGTGGCAGTTGGCCGACATTAAACTTGAGCCGGCTGTAGAGCCCGCAAAGGGTGAGGCAGTCGCGGTTGAGTCAGAAGATGCACAATGGCTGGCGGTGGTGGATGATCTCCAGATCAATCGGCTGCTGGTTGATGTGAATGGCCAGGATATGCAGCTCAAGCTTCCAGTCGATTCCCTGCAACTTAATCTCTCCAATCTGATGGGCAGTGAGCAGACATTGGAGACAGCGCTGAAAGTGGGTGAAACAAGTTTCAGCGGTTTTGGTTACCGGGTGAATAACGAGACTCTGGATTTGACAGCAAAACTACTCTTTTCCATGGGCGCAGAGGACATTGCAGCTTCACTGAAGAGTGAGGATACCGTGGTTAAACTTGCCGGTCTCAAGCTTGCTCAGCCAGATGGTCAGCCGCTGGCTGCCGTGGAGTCGCTTGCAGTGAATAACCTGCAGATGGCTGGCATCAACAGCCATAAACTTGAATCGGTTAACATCACCAATGTGAGCGTGCAGCCACAACTTACCGGTGCAGGTAGTTTGCAGTTTGCCGCCATTGATGTGCAGAAAATTGATGCGGATCTAAAGGGTCAGATCAAGGTTGCCTCCCTGATTCTCAAAGCCTTGCAGGCTGATGGTATGAGTGGTGGCGATGACCGCATGCGCCTGAATCGCCTTGAACTTGCCGACTTGAAAATGGAACCGGGCAAAACAGTGAACCTGCAATCACTGGCCATGCAGGGCTTTGATCTCAAACAGCAGCAGGGCAAGCAACTTCTTGCTGCTATTGATGGGGTATCCCTGAAGAATTTTGCCATGACAAGTGCTGAGAAGGGGAGCTTTGACTCACTCGCGCTGAACAAGGTTAAACTGCCTGCATCAGGCAAGAAGTCGATGGGTTCAATCGGTGCGATTGTTGCCAGTAGTGCAACGCTGGATACCAATGGCATCTATCACCTGAAAAAACTGCAGTTTAACGATCTGGATACCACGCTGATTAAGCAGAAGAGTGGCAAGTTTGTTGTCTTGGATGAACTGGCGAGCAAGCCGAAAGCAGAGGCCGGGAAGCCAAACAAAAAAGAGCCGGTTAAAACGGCAGCAAAGGCAGAGAAGCCAAAAGATCCGGTTGTCATAGTTGATGAGTTGATTATCAGTGCGGGCAGTAAAGTTGCCTATCGCGATGAGTCACTCTCACCACCACTTGATACGAAAATGAGCGTCAAAAAGTTCCGCTTTGCGCCACTGGATCTCTCCGGCAAACGTGACGGCATACTTGATATGCAGATGGGCATCGGCAAGTACGGAGAGATGAGCGCCAAGGGTAAGATTCGACCGCATGCCAAAAAACTGAAAACTGAGCTCATGGTGACCGTGAAGAACTTCGAGATGCCGGGTTTGAGCGGATTCATTGAATCGGATTTCGGCAAATCGATTCAGACCGGGCAGTTTAATCTGAACACTGCAGTCAACATTGATAAGAACATCATCAGTGCCAATAACAAGCTGCTGATCCGTAAGCTGGAGCTGGGTGACTCTGATCAGCCGGGCAAGGCGGAGCAGAGTATCGGCATGCCGGTTGGCATGGCGTTGGATATGTTGCGCGATGATCGTGGTGATATTGAGATGGAGGTGCCGATCAGCGGTAATCTTGATGACCCGAACATCAATCTTAATGCCATTATTAATAAGGCGCTGATGTCCTCCTTAAGTGCCGGGGCGATGACCTACGCTACACTGGCATTGCAACCCTACGGCAGCATCATTCTTGCCGCTGATCTGGCCAGTGATCTGATCAGGGAGGCGGCCAAGCCGAAGCTGACACCGATTGGTTTTACTGAGCTTGGAGTATCACTGAATCCTGAGATGACAGACTATATCTCCAAAATTGCCGGGCTATTGAAAAAGAGCGAGCAGTTCCGTGTTCAAGTCTGTGGTGTTGCCACACGCATTGAGGGTGAGCCGGTGGCGAAACCGCCAGCAGCTGATGCTGCTGTTAAGGTAGAACCAGCCACGGCCAGAAGCGATGAGGAGCTGTTGCTGCTTGCAGAGACACGTGCTGATGTGGTGATGGATGCACTTAAAGCACATGGCATAACAACTGAGCGACTGTTTGGCTGCCGCACCAAAATCGATGATGCCAAGCTAAAATCTATGCCAAGGGTGGATTTGATCCTCGATTAAGTCTAATTTCTCTCACTGGGTGAGGGGCAGCCGAAGGGTAGCTCTGTTTTGGGAGGTGCTGTGGTAAACAGGGTTGTGAAAGTAGTGGTGACCGGGCCGGTGAATGCGGGAAAAACAACGCTGATCCGCACGCTCAGTGATGTGCCGGTGGTCTGCACCAATGAGAGTGCAACTGATGATGTCGCAGGCATGAAAGATCTGACCACCGTAGCGATGGATCATGGCATCTGTTATCCCTCAGAAGGTATGGAGCTGCATCTCTACGGCACGCCCGGCCAGCGCCGGTTCGATTTTATGTGGGAGATACTTGCTGTGGGTGCGCATGCGATTCTATTTCTGGTTGATGGCTCCGACCCTGAATCAATCGAAGAGGTCAGCTATATCTACGATCACTTCGGAGAGCGTATCAATATCCCGGAGCTTATTTTAGTCACCAAATCTGATCTGGAAGCTGCGCTCTCTCCTGCCGATATTGCGGCGACAATGGGGATCGATTCCAACCATGTTGTGGCCTGTGATCCGAGAGATACAAACGCTGCGAAAGCTACGCTGATTGCATTTATAGAGAGCCAGAAGCTGGAAGTGTGCGAGCCGATCATCTGATTATTATGACGCCCTTTTGTCGGATACATGCAGAGAAAAACAAAATAAACCATTTATTGGCATAGAATATGTTAGATTCCTATTAATGCAGATGGCTGAGTAGAGATACGGGCAAGCTGCACAGGAGGGTATATGAAACTTCGCCATAAGAGTCAGCTTCTCATTATCATCAGTAGTCTTCTTGTTGTAGCCGTATTTGCTGCCACCTCCATCATCTCTTATCACCGCTATAGCCTTAATGCCTTGCAGCGTCAGGCGCAGATGGGTGCTGAGATGATCCGGCTTACGGTTACCCATGAGATGACTGAGGGCCAGGCCGAGCACAAAGACCCCTACATCAAAAACCTGAAGAATATTCCCGGTCTGGTGGGTGGTGTTGTTGTGCCAGCCAAAAGTGTGATCGATCAATACGAGATTGATATGAGTGTGCGCACCCAGGTTACCGAGATGGAGAAGAGGGTGCTTGCTACCGGTGAGGAGCAGTCTGAATTGATCTCCGGAGATCGCGTACGATACACCTACTCTATCCCCTATATTGCCATCAAGGATAACGAAATGAACTGTTTGGCATGCCATGTTGGCAACGAGGGTGATGTGATTGGTGTGGTTAGTCTGGAGATGGATGTTACCCAGCAATTCTATGAGGCGATCAGGGATACGGTTGGTATTTCACTGTTGTTCCTGCTCTTTGCCGGTGGTCTTGCCTTTGCTCTCAGGCGTTTTCTCAATCCTATGGAGCATGCTACCGAGGAGCTGAATCACACGGTGTCACTGGCTGAGGAGGGAGACTTCTCAGGCCGTATGGTCAAACGCAGTAGTGATGAGATTGGCGAAATTGCCGAGCGTACCAACCATTTTATGGAGGTGCTGGATAACAGTATCGGTTCGATCACCAAGGATCTCGATACGTTGACCGGGCATCGTCAGATCGCTGAGCGTGAAAACTTGCTGCACACCACGGTGTCGGTAGTTCACACCATGGCGATGGTTTCACAGTTTAAGCAGATCATTGAGAATGATCGCACCCTTGAAGATGTCTACTCCCGATTCCAGCAGCTTCTGGAGCAGCAGTTACACTTCAGTCGCTACTCATTTTATGAGGTCTCTAACTCCAGAAATCGTCTGAATGCAGTGTTTACCGGCGGGTTGCCTGAAGGTATGGATCTGTGGTGTAAGAAGGATGTGATTCTGAACTGTGATTTTTGTCGGGCTAAACGGACAGCGATGATCACCAATTCACATGATGCCGAAAATATATGCCCATCGTTTGCAGGGCGAGATACTGAGAATGGCTTATATCATCTCTGTCTGCCTATGATGCTCTCCGGATCGGTTGGTGGTGTGCTACAGGTTGTCTATTCTGAAGAAGAGAAAGCTATGGTGATGTCTGAGCTGCCAGTGCTGCAATCGTTTATGGATGAGGCTGCACCTGTTATTGAGACCAAGCGGCTTATGAAGTCGCTGCGGGAATCATCGTTGCGTGATCCGATGACCAACCTCTATAACCGCCGTTTTCTGGAAGAGCACCTTGAGACAGTTACTTCCGGCGTTCTGCGTCGAAACAGTACGATTGGTATCCTGATGTGCGACCTGGACCACTTTAAACATGTGAATGACACATATGGTCATGATGTGGGTGATGATGTGTTGAAGGGCGCATGTGAAGTCATGAGAAAAACGCTTCGCGAAGCCGACCTGTTGATTCGATTCGGAGGCGAAGAGTTTCTTGCATTGCTGATTGATGCGGATGAGGAGGGCGGCATGCTCTCCGGTGAACGTATTCGCAAGGCGATGGAGGAGCACTCATTCAAAACACCGAAAGGGCCGCTGACCAAAACCATGTCGCTGGGTTATGCCATCTACCCGAATGATAACGATGACTTCTGGGAGTGCGCGAAACTTGCTGATGTGGCCTTGTATCAGGCTAAAGACACGGGCCGCAATCAGGTGATTCGTTATCAGGAGGGCATGACTTCAGAGGAGTAAGAGAGTTCGTGACTATTTAGCACTGCTAAAAAACAGAAAATCGAACCACGAATGCACACGAATAAGCGTGGTAGTTCTGGTTATCTGTATTTAATTCGTGCTCAATTGTCACTGTGAGGGGATGCGTCACTGCGCAGATAAGGTGGCTGGAACCATTCGTGGATCTGAATGTAGCCACTGAATAGTTACGAAAGCTCTAAGTAAATCGCCTCTGTTGTTACTGTTAGGGAAACGCTATAAAACTACGGCCATGTAGTTTTTTAGCGCGCAAAGGCAAAAGCGTGGTTTTGTCTTTGCTTACAATATCAAGCATTTACCATGCATGATATTGGCAGGCCGTCCGTAGCCTGAACGGATGCTCTGACTTTTTCAGAGAATCCTTAGATTGACAACTCGATACCATCATCGTCATCTGAGCGATTCTGCAAAATCTCATCGACACCTGTTTTACCATCACCATCGTTGGCGTCATCAATGCTCTGCATCTTCATCTTCAGACGCAGGTTGTTGGCTGAATCGGCATTTCTCAGTGCTTCAACCTCGGTGATTTTTTCATCTTTCCAGAGCTGGAAGAGGGCCTGATCAAAGGTGCGCATGCCGTGCTGCTCACCACTCTCCATCGCCTCTTTAATCGCACTGATATCACCTTTGAGAATCAGGTCGGCAATGCGCGGGGTGTTAATCAGAATCTCAATGGCGGCTACCCGGCCACCATCCACAGTTTTAACCAGACGCTGGGATAAAATCGAGCGCAGGTTCATGGCCAGATTCATATACACCTGCTGATGCTGCTCTTCAGGGAAGAAGTTGATAATGCGTTCCAGCGCCTGATTGGAGTTGTTGGCGTGCAGCGTGGCCATAGCCAGATGGCCGGTTTCGGCAAAGGCGATGGCATGCTCCATGGTGTCACGTTCACGAATCTCACCAAGCAGAATAACGTCGGGTGCCTGACGCAGTGTATTTTTCAGTGCAGCCTGAAATGAGACGGTATCAGAGCCGACTTCACGCTGGGTGACGAAACATTTTTTGTGGGGATGCATGAACTCCACCGGATCTTCGATGGTGATGATATGTCCAGCCTGATTGGTGTTGCGCCAATCCACCATAGCCGCAAGGGAGGTCGATTTGCCCGAACCTGTCGCACCGACCATCAGCACCAGTCCGCGTTTGGTCATCGAGATATCCTTGAATACTTCGGGAAGCTTGAGGTCGCCAAGACTGGGGATATCGGTGGTGATTTGACGAATCACCATGCCAACTGAGCCACGCTGGCGATAGATATTGACACGAAACCGGCCCAGACCCGCATGTGCAGAGGAGAGGTTCATCTCCATGCTGGAGGCGAAATCGGCCTTCTGCTTTTCAGTCATCAGCTCACTTGCCAGTCGCTCAACCGTAACAGGATTCATCTCGGTATCACCAAGTCTGAGGATGGTGCCATTGATGCGGTAACCCGGTGGGGCACCGGCCATCAGGTAGAGATCGGAGGCGTCTTTATCCACCATGACCTTCAGCAGTTGGCGAAGGGAAATTTCATCGGCCATGTCGTTACTCCTCTGTTGCATCTCTATCTCACCGACAGAAGCAAATCACGTACCATAAACTGGATCATTTTATCTGTTTGTGATGCCTGATACGATTGCACTCGCATTGTCGGCTTTTATTTTGGCATCATAGCAGCATAAAGATCAGTTGCGAAAGGAATGGAAATGGTTGATTCGGTTAAAATACAGTCAGAGGTGTATCCGGTTCTCATCGGACTGATGGGTTGTGGAAAAACCAGTATCGGAAAGCTTTTGTCTAAAGAGCTTGGTCTGAAGCTGGTTGATCTGGATCATTATATCGTTGAGAAGGCGGGTAAAACGATTCCCGAAATCTTTGCTGAGCAGGGCGAGGAGGGGTTTCGCGATCTGGAGAGTGAAGCATTGGCCGAGGTGATTGGTAAACCTGTGGTTCTCTCAACCGGTGGCGGCGCTGTGATGCGTGCGGAGAACAGGGCACTGATGGAGGCGCATGCACCGGTGATCTGGTTGAAGTCCTCCCTTGAGTTTCTCGCTAACCGAATTCAAGGCGATAAAAACCGTCCACTGATTGTTGGTCGTGATGCATTAACGACTTTGCAGCAACTGGCCGAGATTCGTTACCCCTATTATACGCAGTGTGCCGATTACATTTTACATCGCGGCAAGTTGAATAAAGCCGCTTCTCTGAAGGCTGTTCTTGAGTATCTAAGATCGTGGCAGTATGAGCAGCATGGCGACGCCCTCTCTGCTGACAAGGGAACTTATAACCCCCTGGATGTTATAGAACCATTTTGACCTGCGGGTGGCTATTCACCTCCCGGTAAAGATTATCCAGTTGGACCTTGCTTTCTGCGGTAAAGGTGACGGTAACCGAGAGGTATTTCCCAGTTCTGCTCGGCTTTGATTTGACAGCCGCTTCGCCAAGTTGCGGAACATGCTTGCGAACAATCACGACAATCTCATTTTCAAAGTCAGCGCTATTGTCACCCATTATCTTGATCGGGAACTGGCAGGGGAACTCCAGCAGTGTCTCTTCACTCATTATCGCTCCGGTCGGTTCATTTGCGGCCGGAGTCTAACTCAGGTCTGGAGATTGTGTAGCGACGGGGGGCTCCACCACTGATGCCGTCAAACAGAGCGATCACGTGATACAGCTCTGCTGTTTCGTTGATAACAGCAATCCCCTCTGCTTTTCCTCCGGCAGGTGGATCAACCTCAGCCAGCAGTGTCACTTTACCCTGCTGTTTTTTATCTGTGCCGGGTATGCAGTCGCGACCGTCCCAGTGGTAGATCCGGTAGGAGCGGGGTTCATCGCCAACAGGGCCTGTAAGCATCAGAAATCCGGTGGAGACAGCTGCCATATCACGGATGCCGCGCCCCTCAAGATTGAGAAAGAGAAGCTGGTAGCTGGATTCGGGCTGATCGAAATCAAAGCGCATCACAGGTGCAAAACCATCGCGCAGCACAGGGCCGCGAAAGCCAAGATAGATCAGGCCATCTTTTACTGCGATCCCTTCGATATCGATGCCGTTCTCTTTGGATGGGATGCTGGCAAAAGGGGCGAGCAGAGGATCGTTCTTAATGAGTTTTGCCAGTGATATCTGTTGGCGTTGGACAACGATATATGACTGATCCAGCGTCACTCTGAACAGTTGTTTGCGACCCGGTTCCGGTTTGATGCTCTGCAGCCGCTGCAGGTTTTTTTCATAGCTGTTGTCGAGTTTCACCCGTTTTCTGGCCAGTGCATGCGAGCCAGTGATATAGATATGGCGATCATCGACGGCGATGCCCTCGATATCGAGTTCGCGGCCATTTTTTTTATTGCCGCTGTAGATAAGAATGTCGCTGCTGACCCGATAGTTATTGCCCTGTTTTTCAAGCAGTTGAATGTAGTTCTCGTTATTCTTTTTTCCGACTGCCTCATCGCCACCGATCACCAGCATATTGTCAAAAAAGGCAACAGCGCTGATGTCGCGATCAGCATGGATGGCTCCATGCAGGGTGATTGTCTCTGCGGCGATGGATGGAGAGGCAAACAGAAACAGGGCGAGGAGCCAGAAATGGGATTTCATGGTTAGTAGCTTAATGGCCGAGTTCTGGCAGGCAAGAAAAAGGCCACCGACCCAAAGGATCGGCAGCCTTGATGTTAATCGGAGCCTTTATTTTTTGTCGGAGAATTTACACGCTTTCTTTTTGCCATAACGTGCTTTTTTTGCAGCTGCATACTCAGCTTTGCTCAACTTGCCATCCTTGTCGGTATCGGCAGCGGCAAAGAAATCATCCATGCGTTTGGTTTTGCGCGCTTCACTGTCTGCTTCAGTCAAAAAACCATCGCCATTGGCATCCATATGTTTGAATTTTGCTTCCATGCCTGCTGCGTGGGAGGCGGTGAACTCTTTGAGTGAAACTTTACCATCCTTGTCGCTGTCCATGCTGGTGGCTTTACCACAATCATGTTTACCAAGCGGGCAGTTTTTATGGTTGTCGCAATCTTTATGGCCGAGCGGGCAGGCCGCCTTGCTGTCGCATTTATGGGCACCGAGCGGGCAGTCAGCCTGATTGCCGCCGCCATGGTGGCCGTGACCAGCCAGTGCAGCCGTGGGTAGTGAAAGTGCTGCGGCTGCAAACATTGAGATCAGAAAACGCTTCATTGTGAATCCTCCAGAATCATGTGGTGATAAAAATCAGAGGCGACGATAGAAGCAGTAAGATGAATGTTCAATGAAAGTTTTGCTGCCTCTAAACAGGGGGATAATCGAGGTGGCAGGAGTCATATCAGCTGAATAGAGGGTTGAAGTGAAGAAAAAACGGTAAAAGTGTGGGTTTTATGCGGTGTACGCAGCTTGTTCATCACCCTATACTCCCGCGCCATGACCGAAATCGCACTTATCCTGCTCTCTGCTGTACTGGTGAATAACTATGTGCTGACCAAATTTCTTGGTATCTGCCCGTTTCTTGGTACCTCAGGCAAAGTTGAAACGGCTGTGGGCATGTCCTTTGCCGTGATGTTTGTGATGACACTGGCATCCACCGCTTCATGGCTGGTGCAGGAGTATCTGCTGGTACCGCTGGATCTCGAATATCTGCAGACCATCTTCTTTATCCTGATTATTGCGTCACTGGTGCAGTTTATTGAGATGATGATCCATAAAACCAGCCCTGTTCTCTATCAGGGTCTGGGTATTTTCCTGCCGCTGATTACCACCAACTGCGCGGTACTTGGCGTGGCTATTCTTAACGTGCAGCAGGAGCAGACCTTTCTCACCTCCGCACTCTACGGCTTTGGTGCAGCCCTTGGTTTTGCACTGGTGCTGATCCTCTTCTCCGGCATTCGCGAACGCATTGAGATCGCACCGGTACCTGAACTGTTTAAAGGTTCACCGCTGGCGCTGATTACTGCAGGCATGATGAGTCTGGCATTTATGGGCTTCTCCGGCCTCGTGAAGATCTAAGGCCCTATTCGATGACTCAGTTGTTGTATGCATTGCTCTCACTCGGCGCCTTCGCACTTGTTGCCGGTATCGTTCTGGCTGTGGCACAGAAGGTGTTTCATGTTGAGGGCGACCCGATGGTGGAGAAGATTGATAACCTGCTGCCTCAGACCCAGTGCGGCCAGTGCGGTTTTCCCGGCTGCAAACCCTATGCCGAAGCGGTTTCAGGTGGTGCTGCGGATGTGAACCACTGCGTACCAGGTGGTGAACGTACCATGCTGGCGATTGCCGATCTTATGGGCGTGGAGCCTAAAGATCTCGAGGCGGAGGCGACGGCACCGATGATCGCCTTTGTGCGTGAGGATGAGTGCATCGGTTGCACACTCTGCATCAAGGCTTGCCCGGTTGATGCGATTATCGGGGCCCCCAAACAGTATCACACCGTGATTACCGATCACTGCACCGGCTGCACACTCTGCATTGAGCCCTGCCCGGTGGATTGCATCGATATGCTGATGAAACCTGAACTGATTGAACACTGGGCCTGGCCTCTGCCGGATACCCAGCGTGCCCGGTTGGGACATGATCGGAGGGAAACCCATGCCGGCCATGCTTAGAAAACTTGCCCAGCGTTTGGGGATACTGCAACACAGCTTTGCCGGTGGTGTGCATCCTGAGATGAATAAGGTGACCGCTGCACTTCCCATTGAGGTGGCGGCCATTGCACCTGTCCATATCCTGCCGATGAAACAGCATATCGGTGAGGCCTGCAGCCCGCTGGTGAAGGTGGGGGATCGGGTGCTGCGCGGGCAGAAGATTGCCAAATCCGAAGGTTATCTCTCCGTACCTGTGCACGCGCCAACCTCAGGTCGCGTGGTCAGAATTGAGGAGCATGCCATTCCGCACCCATCGGGTATGGGGCTGCCATGTATCTTTATTGAGTCTGATGGTGATGATGCGTCAGACAACAGCCTTGAACCACTGACCAACTGGCGCGAACTTAATCCGGCAATGTTGCGGGAGCGGGCGCGTATGTGCGGCCTGGCTGGCCTTGGTGGTGCGGTTTTCCCGACCTTTATCAAGCTGGTTCAGGATAAACGATTCCCGATTGAGACGGTGATTCTTAATGGTATCGAGTGCGAACCGTGGTTGACCAATGATCATCGCCTGATGCTTGAGAAACCGCAGGATATCCTGACCGGCATGGCCATAATCATGCATATGGTCGGTGCAAAATCGGGCATTATTGCCATTGAAGATAATAAACCCGATGCCGCAGAATCGATGCGTAGAGCATTGGCTCAAGCAACCGATATGCAGGATGTACATGTTGTTGTGCTTCCGACCCGCTATCCGCAGGGCAGCGAAAAGCAGCTGATCTATTCACTGACCGGTAAAGAGGTGGAAGCAGGACGGTTGCCGATGCATGTCGGTGTGTTGTGTCAGAATGTCGGCACCAGCAAGGCGCTGTTTGAGGCGGTTGTGCAGGCCAGACCATTGACTGAGCGACTGGTGACGGTGAGCGGAGATGCCGTTGAAAATCCGGCTACGCTCTCTGTACGGCTCGGTACGCCGGTGCGTAGCCTGTTTGCAAGTCGTGGTCTGGATGATCTTACCGGTCTGCATCTTCTGCATGGTGGCCCGATGATGGGTGAGCGACTGAAGAGTGCGGATGTGCCGGTGGTTAAATCGACCACCGGACTACTGGCCATGCGCACGGAGACGATGATGCTGGCCCACACTGAAGAGCAGCCCTGTATCCGCTGTGGTCACTGCAGTGAGGCGTGCCCGGTGCATCTGGTGCCCAATCTGCTGGCTGATGCCTGCCGTAGCGATCAGTTTGACAGGGCGGAGAACTATCAGCTTTTCGACTGCATTGAGTGCGGTAGCTGCTCCTATGTCTGCCCGGCCAATATTCCTCTGGTTCACTACTTCCGTTACGGCAAGGGACAGATTGCCCAGCAGCGACGTGAACAGGTGTTTGCCGAGGCATCGCGCAAACGCTCCGAGGCACGTGACAAGCGTATTGAGGCGGAAAAGGCTGAGAAGGCGGCACGTCGCTCACGCGTGCGCCGCGATCATGCGCCGGCCAAGCCGGTTGAGAAAAGCGAAACGGCGGCACCCGATGCTGCACAGGAGAAGAGCTGATGCCGGTGATGCTTAGTCCACCGCATGCCCATGGCGGTGATTCGATTCGCATGGTGATGCTGACCGTGATACTGGCGCTGCTGCCTGCCACAATGGTCAGTGTTTATCTCTTCGGCTGGTTGGCGCTGCTGCTGATTGTCACCTGTATGGTGACGGCACTGGTGACTGAAGCGCTCTGTCTGAAATGGATGCAGCGTCCACTCACTGCGTTGCTTGATAATTCTGCAGCACTGACCGGTCTGTTTCTCGCACTCACCCTGCCTGCGGCGGTGCCGTGGTGGATGGCGGTGCTCGCCTCTGTGTTTGCCATTGTACTGGGTAAACAGATCTATGGTGGTCTGGGGTACAATATTTTCAATCCGGCACTCTCAGCCCGCATTATTCTGTTGATCTCATTCCCGCTGCATATGACCACATGGATTGTGCCGATGTCGGCAGCAGAACCGGCTCTCAATCTTTATGACTTCTCACTCTGTCTGAACTTTTTCCTGGCCGGGCCTGACTCACTGAAGCTTGGTTTTGATGCGATCTCCATGGCCTCGCCACTGGGGTATGTGAAAACAGAAGCGACGCTGGGTGTACCTGTGGTTGAAGCGCTAAAGGCCTATGACTACAGTTATCTCAACGCTTTCCTCGGTTTTGAGGCGGGAAGTATCGGTGAAACCAGTGCGTTGGCACTGCTGATCGGCGGTATATTCCTGCTCGCACGCCACACCATCACCTGGCATATCCCCTTCTCCTATATCGCCACAGTGCTGCTGTTGGCAGGTCTGTTTAATGCGATCAATCCCGAGCAGTTTACACCGCCGCTGTTTCACCTCTTTGCCGGTGGTCTGATCCTCTGCGCCTTTTTTATGGCGACCGATCCGGTCTCCTCACCGGTTACACCGATGGGGCAGATTGTTTTCGGTATCGGTTGCGGCGTGCTGACCTGGAGTATCCGCAGCTTTGGCGGCTATCCTGAGGGTGCGATGTTTGCCGTGCTGCTGATGAACTGTGCGGTACCGTTGATCGACCACTACTTCAGGCCACGTGTATATGGCCACGGCATCAAGGATGAGTCATGATATTTGATCGTGATCAGATGCGTATGGTGCTGGCCATTGTTGTGGTCGCAGTGCTGGCTGCGGCGATTCTCGGGGTGACCGATATCCTGACCCGTGAACCGATTGCCAGAGCCCAGAAAGAGGCACTTCACAAAGCGTTGACGCAGGTGCTTCCCAAGCATGCTAACGATGCTCAGGCCGATAGTTTTCATGTTGCTTCTGTGGATATCTATCCGGCTAAGGACGGGTTGGGTAATGTGCGCGGTTTTGCCTGGGAGGTGATTGCTCCGGATGGGTATTCAGGTTCAATCCGTATACTTGTTGGTTTGAAACCCGACGGTGTGATCCATGCGATTCGGGTGACCGAGCATAGAGAGACGCCAGGCCTTGGTGATGGCATTGTCAAAAACAGCGACTGGTTACAGAACTTCAGTGGCCGCATGCTGGAGGGAAGCAGCTGGCAGGTGAAAAAAGATGGTGGTGATTTTGATCAGTTTACCGGTGCCACGATCACGCCGCGTGCGGTAGTAAAAGCGGTGAAGGGTGCGCTGGCATTTTACAACAGCCAGCGGCAGGTTATTCTCAATGCTGTCGAGCAGCAGAACAGCGGCAAACACGCCTCGGAGCATGAGATGAAGCTGGAGATGAAGATTGACTAAATCGGAAGTTTTTTACGACGGGTTCTGGCATAACAATACCATTTTTGCCCAGCTGCTCGGTATGTGTCCGCTGCTGGGTGTAACCACATCTGCAGAGAACGGTCTCTGGATGGGGGCGGCAACCATGCTGGTGCTGCTGGGCTCCAATCTGGTGGTCTCACTTGTCCGTGATGTGATCCCTAAAAATGTTCGTATCCCAGCCTATATCACGATTATTGCCGCATTTGTGACCGTGGTTGGTATGGCGATGAATGCATGGATGCATGAGATGTACTTGGTTCTTGGCTTGTTTATTCCGCTGATCGTGGTGAACTGCGCGATTCTTGGCCGTGCCGAGGCGTTTGCCAGTAAAAATTCAGTCTCTGATTCCGTGGTGGATGCGCTTGCTGTCAGTGCCGGCTTCACCTTTGCACTGGTAGTGCTTGGTGGTGTGCGTGAGTTGTTGGGGCAGGGTGAGCTGTTCGGCTTTGTCCTGTTCGGAGAATCCTATCCGGATGTGTTGATGTTTATTCTTCCGCCGGGAGCTTTTATTGCGCTGGGCTTTATTCTGGCCGGTGTGAATCTGATAAATCGTAAGCTGAAACAGCGTGCCGATGCGGCAGAGCAAGTGGTGGCAGCAGTGGAGGCGGGATCGTGAGTAGTTTGGAGTTCTGGTTAATTGTTGTGGTAGTTGGCGCATTTCTCTGGTGGCTGGCCTATGTCGCTACTGCACGTATGCGCCACGGTAAAAACCAGGAGCGCGAAGAGCAGGCAAGAAGGAATCTGGAGTGGTTGGCTCAACAACAGGCCGAAGAGGCCGCTAAAAAGGACGAGGGCTGATGCCTTACCTGCACATACACACCAACGTCGCGGTGGAGAACCATGCTGATTTTCTGGCGCGTTGTTCTCTTGGTACAGCACTGGCCCTGGGCAAACCGGAATCCTATGTGATGGTTGAACTCTCAGATCAGCGTCCGATGGTCTTTGCCGGTTCGGATCAACCGCTGGCATTTGTGGAGCTGAAAAGTCTGGGACTTTCACCTGCTGATACAGCGCACGTTTCACACAAAATATCGACATTGATTCATCATGAACTGGAGATTGATATCTCTCGCATCTATATCGAATTTGAGGCGCCACAGCGTGATATGTTCGGCTGGAATGGAGGTACGTTTTGAGTCTTCGTGAAATCCTTATTCATCCCGATGATCGACTGCGTGAGATCGCCAAACCTGTTGCCTTCCCCCTCTCTGATGAGGTGAAGCAGACCATCCAGGATATGGCTGATACGATGTATGATGCTCCGGGCGTTGGCCTGGCCGCCACGCAGATCGGTGTGGCACTACAGATTGCCGTGACTGATACCGAATGGCGCAAGGAAGAGGTGCGTCATGATGGTGAGCCGATAGGCAGCCGTAATCTGAAGGTGTGGATCAACCCTGAATTCACCTGGAAGTCCGATGAGATGGAGACCTGGGAAGAGGGATGTCTCTCTGTGCCTGAGGTTTATGGTGATGTCTCACGTCCGGCCGCAGTGCGACTGCGCTGGCAGGATATGGAGGGTGATACCCATGAGAAGGATTTCGACGGTTTTGAAGCCGTTGCCTTGCAGCATGAGTTCGATCATCTGATTGGCAAACTTTTCATCGATTACCTGAGCCCGCTCAAACGTGCGATGATCACCAAGAAGATGAAGAAGTTATACAAATCTTAACCACGAAGGGCACGAAGGGCACGAAGAGAGAGAATATACTGATTGCTGTTATTCCTTTGCGTTGCCGGGCAGGAAGCCCCTATGACGCGAACGCATGGACGCGTAAGAGCGGCCCTCTGTGACCTCTGTGGTGAATTGAATAAACTGGAGTTGAGATGCGCGTAGTATTTGCCGGAACCCCCGGTTTTTCCGTTCCCTGTCTACAGGCGTTAATCGATACCGACGGTATCGAGGTGGTCGGCGTGGTTTCCCAGCCCGATCGAAAGTCCGGACGTGGCATGAAGTTGACCCCTTCAGCGGTTAAACAGGCGGCTATCGATGCCGGTATTGATCTCATTACCCCTGAAAAGCTGCGCGACAATGAAGAGGCGCTGGCGTGGCTGAAGCGCAAGCAGTGTGATGTTCTGGTGGTGGTTGCCTTCGGCATGATCCTGCCCAAAGCGTGGCTGGATGCGCCGGCCATTGCTCCGGTTAATGTGCATGCCTCTCTACTGCCGCGCTGGCGTGGTGCTGCACCGATTGAGCGCTCGCTTCTGGCCGGTGATGCCGAGACCGGTGTCTGCATCATGCAGATGGAGGAGGGGCTGGATACAGGTGGTATCTATGCCTGCAAGATACTGCCGATTACCAGTGTAACAACCGGCTCAGAGCTCTGGTTTACACTCTCGCCAATGGGTGCTGAGTTGCTTGTTGAAACATTGCCAAAAATTGCAGCCGGATTGCAGCCTGAACCGCAGCCTGAAGAGGGGATCACCTACGCAAAGAAGATCACCAATGAAGAGCGCATTATCGAGTGGTCAAAACCGGCCGCCGAGATTGACCGGCTGGTGCGCTGTTTTTCACCGCGTCCGGGTGTGCGCACGCTGGTCTCGGGCAAATGGCTGAAGCTGATTGCCGGTCAGGTGATGACAGATTCACATCACATCTCAACAGGTCAGATTGTTGCTATATCAGAAGGGCTCGATATCGCCTGTGGCGATGGTTCAATCTACCGTGTTACTGAGCTACAGCCTGAGGGTAAAAAGGTTATGGCTGCAGCTGATTTTCTGCGTGGTGCGCAATTGCAAGCAGGTGACGCTCTCCCATAAACAGGGTGGCATCTGATGCCAGAACGGCTCTTTTAGGCTATGCTGTATATATGTTTATCATCAAACGACTGCTGCTGATCATCGCCTTGAGTTTCGCCGTTGTCTCGGGCTATATGGTGCTGTTTGAAGATCAGTTTATCTATTTCCCGAACCGGGAGATAAACACAACACCAGCTAATTCCGCCATGCCGTTTGAGGAACTGCTCATCTCCACCTCCGATGGTATCACCCTGCATGGCTGGTATATGCCTGTTCTTCTGTCACGTTTCACGCTGCTCCACTTTCACGGTAATGCGGGCAATATCAGTCACCGGCTGGCGCTCTATCGGCAGTGGCAGTCGATGGGTTTTTCCGTCTATGCCTTCGATTATCGCGGTTATGGCAAGAGTGAAGGCGAGCCCGGCGAAGAGGGCTTGTATGAAGATGCTCGTGCTGCCTGGTCTGATCTCACAATTCGTCTGGGCAAGAGGCCGGAAGAGGTGATTATTGTTGGCCGCAGCCTTGGCGCGGCGGTGGCAGCAAAACTTGCCAGTGAGGTGAATGCGGCCGGACTTGTGCTGGAGACCCCGTTCACCTCTATGGCTGATATGGCGGCTTACCACTATCCGTGGATGCCACTGCGCTGGCTGGCAAGAAGTCAGTTTGATACCGAGCTCATGGTCAAAGATGTTCATCTGCCGCTACTGGTGATTGCTGCTCGCGATGACACGATTGCGCCATCGTGGATGGGTGAACAGATATTTAATGCAGCAAATGAACCCAAATCCAATACTCTTCTTGCTGGTGGCCATAACGACTTCGATCACTACTCATTCATGGCTTATAGCGCTGCCTGGCGTGACTGGATCCGGATGCTGGAGAGAAGTCAGGATGATCGTGTGACGTTCTAATCTGCTCCTGAACCTCAGCAGCCTGTTTGATAGCTCACTCTCTATGCGTTGTCACTTT
This sequence comes from Mariprofundus sp. NF, assembly GCF_013387455.1. Lineage (NCBI taxonomy): Bacteria > Pseudomonadati > Pseudomonadota > Candidatius Mariprofundia > Mariprofundales > Mariprofundaceae > Mariprofundus > Mariprofundus sp. NF. The sequence continues at coordinate 43,100 of NZ_VWNC01000002.1, read as the reverse complement.
TGCGCCATCTGCGCAGCAGCCACTTCTCGATCTCCACCAGAAACAGTACTGAGCTGGCAACAGCCACGACCCTTAGCCATGCAGCAGCACTCATATCGGCGGTGCCGAACATCAGTTGCATCGGCGGCGCATAGGTGAGCAGCAGTTGAAAAATGATCAGAAGGCCGATGGCGTATAGCACATAGCGATTACCGAAAATGCCCTCGCGTGTCAGTGATGCAGCCAGCAGATAACGGGCGCTGAACAGATAGAAGATCTCAAACATCACCAGCGTGTTTACCGCCACACTGCGTGCCACCTCAAGGCTGCTTCCTTGTGCCTGCTCCCAGAGAAACAGGCCAAAAGTGCCAGTGACAATAATCAGCGAGACAAAGGTGATACGCCAGATGAGAAAGCCAGAGAGGATCGGTTCGGATGGATCACGAGGTGGGCGTTGCATCACATTCTGCTCTGATGGTTCAAAAGCCAGTGTAAGTGCCAGCGTGACGGCGGTAATCATGTTCACCCAGAGGATCTGGGCTGCAGTAATCGGCAGTACAGTGCCCATGGCAATGGCGGCAATAATAATGAACGCCTCGCCACCATTGGTAGGCAGGATAAACATGATCGATTTTCTCAAGTTGTCGTAAACCGTGCGCCCCTCTTCAACAGCGCGGGCGATGGAGGCGAAATTATCGTCGGTGAGCACCATCTCGGCAGCCTCCTTGGCCACCTCGGTACCGTTGATGCCCATGGCAACACCCACATCAGCGCGTTTAAGTGCCGGTGCATCGTTAACACCATCGCCGGTCATGGCGACTACTTCACCATTGGCCTGCAGGGCTGTAACCAGTTGTAGTTTCTGTTCGGGAGAGACGCGGGCAAAGACGCTGGTGCTCTGGGCAACCTGCTGCAGTTCATCACTGCTGTAGCGACTTATATCAGCACCGGTAACCACCGAAGAACCGTCGCCAATACCCATCTGCGCGGCGATAGCACGGGCGGTGATGGCATGGTCGCCGGTAATCATTTTAACCCGGATACCGGCATCCTGACAGGTTTTGACTGCCGCTGTGGCCTCATCACGAGGCGGATCGATGATGCCGACCATGCCGAGCAGGGTAAGCTCGGCATTCACATCACTGAAGGAGAGACTCCCCTGTTCAGCCGACGTGGTGCGAAAGGCGATAGCCAGCAAGCGCTGGCCGCGACCGGCAACAGAGTTCATGCAGGCTTCCCAGTGTGCCCGGTTTAGCGGTCGATCTTCGCCGTCCTGCCGTTGCAGGTGGCACATATCCAGTACCCGTTCCGGGGCTCCCTTGATATAGATAAAGCCATGGCCACTGTGATCATGATGCAGGGTAGCCATGAAGCGGTGTTCTGATTCAAACGGAATGGTGTCGATGCGTGGAAACTCTGCCTGCAGCTGCTGCTGTGGCAGGCCTGCTTTCATGGCCAGGGTGACCAGCGCACCTTCGGTGGGATCCCCCTGCATCTTCCATACGCCTGCGCTTTCACTGATGCTGGCATCATTGCAGAGCAGGGCTGCCTGAGCCATTTCGCGCAGTTGCGGATGATGCTCAAGCGTAATCTGCTCACCATCCTTAATGAACACGCCGTGCGGGTCGTATCCGCTACCAGTCACCTCGACGATGCCAGTGGCGGTGGTGACGCTGGTGACCGTCATCTCATTGCGGGTCAGCGTACCGGTCTTATCTGAGCAGATTACTGTGACTGAGCCGAGTGTCTCGACTGCCGGAAGACGGCGAATAATGGCGTTTTTTCGCGCCATGCGCTGCACGCCAATGGCCAGCGTGATGGTCATGATCGCTGGCAGTCCTTCCGGTATGCCTGCTACGGCAAGTCCAACAGCAGCAAGAAACATCTCGGCAGCCGTGAAGCCTTGAAACAGTACCCCATAGCCGAAGGTGAGGGCTGCAATGACAGTGATACCGATGGTTAACCACTGACCGAACACGCCCATCTGTTTGAGCAGTGGCGTGGTCAGGGTCTGTACATGGCGAAGCATACCGCTGATGCGGCCAATCTCGGTGGCATCACCGGTTGCCACAACAATGCCCTGTCCCTGCCCATAGGTGACCAGCGTGCCGGAGTAGGCGAGGTTTTTACGATCACCAATACTGGCGTTGTCAGCAACTGCTGGTGTGCTCTTCTCAGCTGGCAGTGATTCACCGGTGAGCATCGCCTCTTCAATACGCAGATCACGCAATTTAAACAGGCGCAGGTCAGCAGGCACCTTGTCACCGGACTGCAGGGATACGATATCGCCGGGAACCAGCTCCTCAGCACTGAGGCTGATAAAACGGCCATCACGTTTTACCATCGCTTTTTGAGAGAGCATATTGCGAATCGCATCCAGTGCCTTCTCCGCCTTGCCCTCCTGAATGTAACCGATGATAGCATTGATAATCACCACGCCGAAGATCACACCGCTATCCACCCAGTGGCCAAGCAGTGAGGTGATGATGCCTGCACCGATCAGTACATAGATCAGCACATTATGAAACTGTAGAAGAAAGCGAGTGAGCGGGCTCTGCTTCTCCTGTGGTTTGAGACGGTTGGGGCCATGCTGTTCAAGGCGCTGCTCTACCTGCGCACTGCTTAAGCCCTCTGCACTGCTCTCCAGCTGTTTAAAGACGGCATCACTCTCATGATGGTGCCAGAGTGGGCTTGTATCGAGGTTCTCTTCAGGCATCCGGATTCTCCTTTCATGCATTTACCATCAATAAAAAAGATGCAGAGGCATATTTTTAGTTTCGCATTAGAAGTGGAGCTTGTCTATCAGCAGCGCTGCCAGAAAAGCAGAGTGATGAGATAAACAGAGCGGCTGAAAAGCCTGAAATCACTATTTTGTGTTGTTGATATGGCGCAGGATATGGCCGGTGTAGAGTTGGCGCGGACGGTCAATGCCGTGGGTTGTATCGTTCTTCAACTCCAGCCAGTGACTGACCCAGCCGGAGGTACGGGCTACGGCAAACAGGGCAGTGAACATGCGGCGCGGAAAGCCCATGGCACTGAGCATGATGCCGGAATAGAAGTCGACATTGGGGTAGAGCCTCTTCTCAATAAAGTACTCATCACTCAGGGCAACACGTTCCAGCTCCAGTGCGATGGCCAGTAGCGGCTCATCTTCCATATTCAGGTGTTTGAGAACCGATCTGGTCATATCGCGGATAATGGCGGAGCGGGGGTCATAGTTTTTATAGACCCGATGACCAAAACCCATCAGGCGGAAGGGATCATTGCGATCCTTGGCGCGTCTGATGGCGTTAGGGATATTCTCTATTGAGCCGATCTCCTCAAGCATATTCAGCACTGCTTCATTGGCGCCACCATGTGCAGGGCCCCAAAGGGTGGCAATGCCTGATGCAACGCAAGCAAAGGGGTTGGCACCGGATGAGGCGGCCATGCGCACGGTGGATGTCGAAGCGTTCTGCTCGTGGTCAGCGTGCAGGATAAGAATAAGATCAAGCGCTTTGGCAATCACAGGATCTACTTCATAGGGTTCATTGGGTTTGCCGAACATCATCTGCAGCAGGTTGCCCGCATAATCGAGACGGTTATCCGGATAACGGGCCGGGCGACCGATGCTGTAGGTGTAGGAGGCGGCTGCTATGGCAGGCATCTTGGCAAACAGGCGGATAGCCGCCTTCATCTGCTGTTCAGGTTTACTGTAGTCCTGCAGATCCTGATAAAAGGCTGAGAGCGCACCAACCACGCCGACCATCACCGCCATAGGGTGTGCATCACGGCGAAAACCGCGATAAAAACTGATCACCTGTTCATGCAGCAGGTTGTGATCATGGATGGTATCGTTGAAGGCAGCCAGCTGAGAACTATCGGGAAGTTCACCATGCATCAACAGGTGGGTGACCTCGGTAAAGCTGCAGGTGTGAGCAATCTCTTCAATAGGGTAGCCGCGATAGCGCAAGATGCCCTGATCACCATCGATGTAGGTGATTGCGCTTTTACACGATGCAGTGGATTTAAAGCCGGGATCGAATGTTAGCAGGCCGTGCTGCTGATAGAGGGGGCGAATATCAATAGCCGCGGGCCCTTCGCTTCCCTGCAGGAGCGGAAGTTGGCCAGAGACGGGGTTACCATCGATACTGAATGTGACGTCGTGTTCAGGCATGCTTGATCGTAACATGTTGAGAAAAAGATGGAAGCTGCCGGATTTTCCAAATTTCGAGAGGCGTTGTCTCTTTCAATATCCGGCAGCTTCCATCAACGAAGGTTTTCACCTTAATGAGGCTGATTCTCTTCGTAACTCTCCTGGTCGGCAGAAGACTCCTCTTCACCACTATCTTCAACGGCCTCTTCACTCTCACCGGTATCAGTAGCAGGCTCTTCGATATATGTCTCTTCAGCATACTCGTAGGCCTCTTCGGCATTGGCCATCAGCGGCTGAAGTGCCAGTGCCATTACTGCAATCATCAATGTGGTGAGCGCTATTCTTTTCATTGGGTCTCCTTGTGCTATTGATAGCTATGAAAGTGATTCTTATCTGTCGATCGACTGTGAGAAGTGCTCTGTAATGTCACTGAAGTCATCACTATCCCAGCTCTCCCAGCTATCGAAATCATCACTCTCGCTGCTTGTTCTTCTCTGTTTGTTCTCTTTGGGCTGGTTATGCATATCTTTTCTGTTGTCTATACGGCCTTTTTTAGTTCTCATGTGACCTCCTCTGTTCGTGTTACCCAGGATATCTCTCATCATATGAGGTTTGTTGCGGGGGTGATGATCTTCAGTTGCAGGGGTGGTAGTAAATCAAATAATCTTGATCACGGTGATCAAGGACAGGTGCTTATGGATGTCGATCTGATTCGAACATTTCTGCAGGTAGCAAAAACCCGCCATTTCCGAAAAGCGGCCGAGCAGCTTTTCCTTACCCAATCGGCGGTGAGTGCCCGCATTAAACTTCTTGAGGAGAGGCTTGGTGCAAAGCTCTTTGAACGCAGTAAACATCAGGTCTCTCTGACCACGGCCGGTGTACGCTTTCTCTCCCATGCCGAAAACCTTATGGCATCATGGGTGGTTGCCTGTCAGGAGGTAAGACTGCCGGAGCGTACAAGTGCATCCATCGTGACTGGCGCGACCGATACCCTCTGGAATATTTTCCTGACCGATTGGATGATCGGAGCCAGTCAGGCAGATCCGGCCATGACGATTCGCGCTGAACTGCACACTGCTAACTCGCTGATGCCTTCGCTGCTGGATGGTTCTCTTGATGTTGCGGTGATGTTTGATGCGCCTGCGCTGCCACGACTGTATGTCGAGGAGCTGGGGCCAGTTCCATTGATTATGGTCTCCAACAGGCAAGATATCAGTGCGGAAGAGGCACTATCGACGCGATTTATCGATGTGGATTGGGGAGAGTCGTTCGCTGTCGCCATGCAGCAGCATTTTGGCACGGCAATCCCGGCATTTCTGCATACCAGTGTTGGTAAGGTAGCGCTTGAGATGATCCTGAAATCAGGTGGTGCTGCCTATCTTCCTGAGCCGATGGTGGCCAGCCACATGGCCAACAGGAATCTTTTCCCGGTAGTAGGTACACCCGTTATTGTCAGGCCTGCCTATGCAGTAGTGCTTGCAGGCAGGGAGGGGGATGCTTTGCTGAGCAGTATGATTGCACTGATGAAAGGTTGCCTGGAGAGTCGGCTATAACTCTGTTTAGAGTGTCTTAATATAAAAAAAACGGCCCATGTAATTACACAGGCCGTCTCTTACTCGTTATTATGTTGATTACAGTGCTTTCAGCTCTGCAACTGCTGCTTTAGCTTTATCACCACATACTTTCTGGTTAGGCATTTTAGACTTGCCACCAGCAGCTTTGGCAACATTTTTAGATTCGCAAAGCCATGCTTCCAGAGATGCATCATCCCATACTGCGCCGGCAGCTTTCTGAGACTCCAGATATGAACCATAGCTGAAACCATCAACGCTACCTTGTGGGCCGCCTGCTACGCCTTTCAGGCCAGGACCGACTTTCTTGGAGGTATCGAAGTTATGACATGCCTTACATTTACCCAGCGCGCTGGCTTCGGCAGTCATTACACCACCCATTACGAATGCAGCCGCGGCTGCAACAAACAGTGCTTTTTTCATGTTGATCTCCTTAGATAATATGACGGAGGGCCTCCCCGCCGACGCGTCAGGATACTCCCTGCCAATATCGGTCAGGAAGGCGGAAAAAATACACCTATTTTAGATGGGGTCGGCAGTGTGTCCCAGACTGTATAAAAAAAGGCCCCGGATATCTCCGAGGCCTTTCCTGGTAGATATTAACCAGAGGTGGTTACGCTTCCAATTCGGCGTTGTGATAAACCTTCTGTACATCATCATTATCATTCAGCGCATCAAGTAGCTGCTCAAATATTTCAACATCGTCACCAGTGAGACTAACGGTGGTTTGCGGCTCATAAGAGATATCATCCACTTCAAACTCAATGCCGGGCATCGCTTCGCTCAAGGCTGTTTTGATCTTGAAAAATTCGGTGTGGGGAGCCAGCACCGTGATCATGCCATCTTCGCTTTCGATATCGGTGACATCAATATCTGCCATCATCAGTGTCTCCAGCACTTCATCTTCATCATCACCTTTAAAGACGAACACAGCCTGATGATCAAACATGTGAGCCACTGTGCCCGGGCCGCCAAGCTTGGAACCATTTTTATTAAAGCAGACACGGACATCATTGTATGTGCGGGTGCCATTGTCTGTCAGACAATCGACAATCACCATGCAGCCGGCAGGGCCAAATCCCTCATAACGGGCAGTGGCATAATCTTCGCCGCCACTACCACGTGCTTTTTCCAGGGCGCGTTCAATCACATGGCTTGGCACCTGATCTTTCTTGGCATTATCCATCAAACGACGCAGTGAGAGGTTGCCATTGGGATCATCGCCACCATTTTTGGCGCAGACATAGATCTCCCTGCCATATTTGGAGTAGACCTTGGTTTTGGCGCCCGCAGTCTTGGCCATGGATTCCTTACGGTTCTGATACGCTCTTCCCATATTAACTCTCTCTTTATCACTAATTACTTTAGTCTCGGAGGGATTCGGATAACCGAATCAACGAATGACGGGCGATATGTTAATCGGGAATGGCTTGAGATGGTACTGAAGGATTTCCAAATAAAAAAATTCTTTCATATGAGAGTTTTCTGCTTCTTTCATGGTAAACGCCATTCAATCTTTTGACTTTTCATGGTACTTTATCGAAAGTGAAGAGATTCACTACAATGGAGGGTGGTTTAGGCATGGGTAAGCATAGTGATTCTCAATCAAATCCTGGAAGTCTGCGGCTAAAACTTGAAGGTTACCTCAACGACGTAGATTCAAGGGTTGCAAAATATGTAAATCTGACGCTGGTATCGCTGATTATTGTTTCTGTGATCTGCTCGATGCTGATTACAGTCAAAGCGCTGCCTGATGAGTACCGTGATGCCATCAAAGTAGCTGAGTATATGTTTGCTTCAATATTTCTGGTTGAGTATCTGATACGAATATTCTCCGCGCCAAACCGGCTGAAATATATGTTCAGTTTTTACGGACTTATCGATCTGGCTGCAATCCTTCCAATGTTCCTGTTCGGCTCAAATGAAACCTTTGCACTTCGCTTAGTGAGAACGATATCACTGTTCCGTATGCTAAAACTGATCCGCTACACCAGAGATGTGCAGGTGCTTCTCAGCTCGCTGAGTAAAAGCATGATGATTATCGTGATGCTCATTTCGGGGATTATTCTGCTGACCCTGATCGGTGGTAACGTCATCTATCTGGTTGAGCCTGAGAATTTTGATTCCGCCTTTGATGGCGTCTGGTGGTCACTGGTGACCATGTCGACGGTGGGTTATGGCGATTATGTGACACACACACTGGCCGGACGGATGGTTGCCGGAGCGGCCATGATTGTCGGCATTGTACTATTTGCCATCGTTACCGGCCTGATCTCATCGCGAATCTTTGAAGCAACGCGGATTTATGAGCGTGTTCACTGCCGTAGCTGCCACGCTTCCATTGAGCGGGAGAGTAATTACTGCTCATTCTGCGGTATTGAGAAACCGGATGAGAGCATCAATCAGCATAAACCTTCAAGAGCAGAGTAGGTTCTCCTTCTATAAGCTTGTTGCGCAGTTTGTGTGGAAATATTGTGATGCATGGAGGATTCCACTATGCTGATTGAGTCATGAGGTGTTTTCCTGCCTCTTATGGAGGGTCTTAATAGGTGACACGTTCGGTTAGCCTGAAAAGACGCATTCTACTGCCCCTTTTTATTGTGGGTTGGGTCATATTCGCCATTGCTGGCTATTTCCTCAACACTGTTGAGACCCGTCAACGTCATGAAGCTGTGCAGCAACAGGCCGAATCGTTACAGAGTCATCTGCAATCAGCACTCAAGAGCAAAAGCGATGCGATGGCCACCAGCCTCGATTTTATTGCGCGCGATAGTCAGCTGGTTGCAGCCCTGAAATCAGCGGATCGTCAACAGTTGCTGGTGCTTGCTTCCCCCCTCTATGAGCGCCTGAATAAGCAGGACAATATCACCCACTTCTATTTTCATGATGCAGCGCGAAGAAATATTCTGCGCGTGCATAAACCCGAGAAATATGGCGATGTGATTAACCGCTTTACAGCACTGGGCGCTGAGAAAAGTGGCTCTCTCTTCTCTGGACTAGAGCTTGGGCCGCTGGGTACCTTTACGTTGCGTTCCGTACTTCCGGTTTTCGAGAAAGGGCAACTGATCGGTTATATCGAACTGGGGCAGGAGATTGATCGCATCATTGAGCAGACCCACCACATGTTCAATGTTGAGTTGCTACTGCTGATCGACAAACAGTATCTGGTGCAGCGTAATTGGGAAGAGGGCATGCGCATGTTGGGCCGGTCATTTGACTGGCAGATGCTCTCTTCATCGGTGATTGTTTCCCAGAGCCTAGATCAGCTTCCCACTACGTTGCTCAATCGTGTAGATCGGGGTCGATCAGGTGGGGCTGATCAAGTCAGGGATGATATTGGCATGGACGGGCAGAACTACTGGTCTGCGACTATTCTGATCGATGATGCCGGTGGTCGTGGCGTGGCCTCTCTGGTGATGCTGCATGATATGACAGCCATTATGGAGAGTTCAAAAGCAGAAATGTATTGGTTCTTTGCACTTTCTGCAGTGATCAGCTGGTCTCTGTTTGCCCTTTTTTGGGTGGTTCTGGGCAGGTTTGAGCAGGAGTTGACTAGTGCCCGACGAGAGCTACAGGAGGCCAATGAATTGCGGGTAAAACGGGTCGAGTTGGCGCTGAATATTCAGCGAGTGCTTGATGAGATGCTGAATATCTCTCTGCCACCATTGACCATGAAAGAGGTGCTGCTCAAGTCGCTAGATGCAGTGCTGTCGATGTCAGTGTTTTCGATGCAGAACAAGGGGGCCATTTTTCTAACTATTCAAGGCGAGGAGAATCTGGAGATGGTGGCGCAACGCAACCTTCCTGATTCATTGATGCAATCCTGTGCCCTGCTGCCGTTTGGTAAATGCCTCTGTGGCAAAGCAGCCGCTACACGTGAAATCGTGTTTTTCAATCACCTCAATGAGCAGCATGAGATAAGGTACGACGGAATTCAGCCGCATGGACACTACTGCATTCCGATTATCTCAGAACACAAGCTGCTCGGTGTGCTTAATGCCTATGTTGAAGTGGGTCATGAGAGGGATGAGGAGGAAGAAGGATACCTGAAAAACGTCGCTGACACGCTGGCGATCGTCATTGAACGCAAGTTGGCTGAGCAGGAACTCGATCAACTGGCCCATATCGATATGCTCACGGGCCTTCCTAATCGCTCACTGTTTTATGATCGGCTGGATCAGATTTTGGCGATGGCAAATCGGCAACGAAGTGGTTTTGCTCTTTTCTTTCTCGATCTGGATCATTTTAAGGAGATCAACGATACACTAGGCCACGATATGGGCGATCTTCTACTACGACAAACCGCAAACCGGTTGCTGGGCTGTGTACGAAAATCCGATACGGTGGCACGTCTGGGAGGCGATGAATTCACTGTCATCCTTACTGAAACAAAGCGTCCTCCCGGATGCGTAGAGCTCGTAGCAAATAATATTCTTAAATCCCTGCTGGAGCCGTTTGAATTAAGCGGGGAGCACTGCAAAATAGGATGTAGCATAGGGATCGCCATTTATCCTGAGGATGGGGAAGATAGAGAGACGCTTCTCAAACATGCAGACAGTGCGATGTATCACGCCAAAAGAGAGCGAAATAGCTACTGCTTCTTCAATGGTAAACAGAAACCAGATTCATGAAACTGTCTGGATTGTTAATACAGGAGAGTGAGCCCCTTAGCGTAGTTCAGCCTTTTCGCCAATTTGTAAGAATTGGGTTGCTGCATAGTATTCGTGCGAATGATGTCGCGGCATCGAGGTTGGCTGATGCCTCTTCACTCAGGGATTCACCAAGTTCAAACCGGTAGCCGCGAATGCGCAGCAGGAAGGCTGGCGGTGCATCTGTGCCAAATACCTTATTATAAGCATACAGAACGGAATGCGGGGTCATGGCGTGAGAGGTGTAGCTGTCATCCTTCTCTGCAGAAATCTCAGAGAAGTGGAATGGCCCAGGACAGGAGGCATCGGCATCAGCGAACAGGATCAGCTCGCGCCCCTGCAGGTCGGTGACATACTCAACCTGTAGCTGCATATCATGCTGGCATTCGATATCAGCTAATCCTAGCGCTTGTATAGATTCAACAAGCTCCGGGCCCAGCGCATCATCGCCTCGGCCGGGGTTGCCGTAACCTAATATGAGAATCTTTGGCATGGTCAAAGCGTACGGGTGATACTGCCGTTTGAACCTTTTTCGATGCGGTCTACTGCCTTGCCATCACTGTCCTGAAGCTCGATCTCCAGTGGCATCTTGCCCAGCGCATGTGTCGCGCAGGAGAGGCATGGGTCATAAGCGCGAATGGCGACTTCCAGATGATTCAGTAGCCCTTCGGTAATCTCGTTACCATCCAGATACTCGTTGGCTACTGAACGCACCGATTCGTTCATCGCCTGATTATTGCTGGTGGTGGAGACGATGAGGTTGGCTTTTTTGATCGTACCATCCTCATTGACCTTGTAGTGGTGGAAAAGGGTGCCGCGTGGTGCTTCAATAACGCCAATACCTTCCTCGCGTTTCTCACCTTTCACCACCAGATCACTGCCGAGGATTTCGGGATCAAGCAGCAGCTCATGAATCGATTCAGCCGAGTGCAGCACCTCAATCATACGGGCCCAGTGATAGGCGAGTGTATCATGCACGTAACCACCGCCGCCAAATGCAACAAAGCTTTTGCGTGCTGCTTCAGCCAGTGGTGTAGAGATGAAATCACAATTGTTTACGCGTGCCAGCGGGCCAACACGGTACCAGCCGTCATCGCGACCCAGTTCGGTGAGGTAGGGGAACTTCATGTAACTCCATGAACGTACCTCTTCGCGGATAATGTTGTAGTAACCACGATAGTCGAACTGATCAAAGATTGGCGAGCCATCTGGTCGGCTGGCACGCAGGCCGCCATGATAGAGCTCCAGTTCGCCTTTGCCGCCAACCATACTCAGGTAGTTGCTGTTCAAACGACCAAAAGCGTGGTTCTCGGGATGTTCAGTATGAATCTTCTCATTCAGCGCTACCGCATCCTGTGCCCAGATCAGAACATCATTGATATCAGCAAGCAGGCGGTCGCGTTCATCAATAGTGAGTCCTTTGTTAACGCCGCCGGGAACAGTGGCTGCGCCATGTACACGTTTGCCGGAGATAACCTCAATCACCTGCTGACCATATTTACGCAGTCTTACCCCTTTCAGCGCCAGATCAGGAAAGTCTTCAATGACACCAACGATATTGCGATGCTCAAGATTGCTGCCGAAACCAAATAGCAGATCAGGCGAGGAGAGGTGGAAGAAGTGCAAGGCATGGCTCTGCAGTGTCTGACCGAAATGCAGCAGTTTGCGCAGCTTGGTTGCCGTTGGCGTCAGCTCATCCACACCAACCAGTTGGTCAACCGCTTTGGCTGCTGCCAGATGGTGGGATACCGGGCAGATGCCGCACAGGCGCTGCACAAAGTAGGGAACTTCCCAGTAGGGACGCCCTTGAATGAACTTTTCAAAGCCACGGAACTCAACGATATGAAAACGCGCTTCGCGCACATGATTCGCATCATCCAGCAGCAGGGTTATTTTTCCGTGCCCTTCAACGCGGGTAACCGGATCAACTGCGACACGTCTGAGATTTTCGTTCTCGCTCATCTGAACTCCCTGAAAGTCAAAACCGATCTACCACGAAGGTCACGAAGAACTCGAAAGGAATTCTGACCGCAACCGTGAGTGATCGTGTAGTTACTCTTTAATCCTTCGTGATCTTCGCGTGCTTCGTGGTTCAATATATTAATCATAATGTAGCATCTCTTTGGGCAGGCTTGGTTCTCTGCCTTCCAGCAGATCGGTCAGAATCTTTAAAAAGGCATCAGCCGAGGGCGGACAGCCCGGAAGATAGTAGTCCACCTTCACCACCTCGTGGATCGGGTGCACCTTGTTCAGAAGCAGGGGGATCTCAACATCGTTGGGAATATGCGGATTATCCACGCCGATCTCATCAAGGAATGCCTCTTCAAGGCACTCTTTGAGGGTGAAGTGGTTGCGCATGGCAGGTACACCGCCATTGATGGCACAGGCGCCTACGGCGATGATGATCTTGCAGTTGTCACGAAACTCTTTAAGCACATGCACATTATCGGCATTACAGAGTGCCCCCTCAATCAGACCGATATCACACGGTTCGCAATGTTTGATATCGTTGATGGGAGAGCGGCTGAATTCAACATGTTCCAGCAATCCGACAATGCGTTCATCCATATCGAGGAAAGACATATGGCAGCCGAAGCAGCCGGCCAGCGAGGTGGTGGCAACGCGTACCTTTGGTGATGAATCAGACACCGTAAACACCTCCCTCTTTTTCAGCAGATTCATCTGCTTCATCGTGATGGGTCGTCTTTTTCAGAATGAGCTCGTCCAGATCAGTTTCGGCGACCGAATGCAGATCGAAGGTGCGCCGACCAATCGGCACCTCATAACCGTGATCTTTGATCAGAATGGCGCCGACCGGGCAGATATGGGCAGCCATATCATCAAGTTCAATATCGGAATCGGCCAGCCTTCCGGTTGGTGAATTAACGATCAGATGGCGATTGCTGCCACGGCCTGAGATGGCAAAAACATCCTTGCCATCACACTCGCGGCTGGCGCGCACGCAGAGTTCACAGACGATGCAGCGATCACGATCAAGCACCAGTGAGCCATGTGAGGCATCCACCTCGCGACGGGGGTAAAACTGTGGAAAGTGACCATCAAGCATGCCCAGGTGATAACCGATCGCCTGCAGTGTGCAGTCGCCGGTTTTCTCACATGACGGGCAGAGGTGATTGCCTTCAATAAACAGCATCTGGGTGATGGTTTTCCGCGTCTCATTGAGAGCTGCTGTATTGTTTTCAATCTCCTGTCCTTCTTCTGCAGGCATGGTACATGAGGAGACGGCACGGCCATTCACATCCACTGTGCATAGTTTGCAGCTACCATGCGGAGAGAGGCCGGGTTTGTGGCAGAGGTGGGGGATATAGATATCAGCGGCAAGGGCTGCATCCATAATCGTCTGTCCCTCTTTAAAGGGAACTTCGATGCCATCGATTTTGATTGTAGTCATTTTGTTTTACCCGATTTACCACAGAGGACACGAAGAGCACGAAGAAGTTCAGGGAATGAATGATTATTCCATTCTTCGTGAGCTTCGTGTACTTCGTGGTTCAAGGTTCTGTTCATAAGTGAGCCTCCGCATCGTCACGGTTTGTGAGGGATCTGGCCTCTTCCAGCGAAGCGTCAAGGTTGAATTCCGGTTCCATCTCTTTGTGTAGTAGTTTCGCTTCAAATAGCTGAGGGAATGATTTTATGCCGTCACGAACCGGATTGGGTGCAGTCATGCCGAGGCCGCAGTGTGAGCGGCGGGATACAAGTGCGGCAGTGCGCTGCAACTCATCGAGATCATGGGCAGTACCATGTCCACTGCAAATTTTATCCAGACCATTTTTCAGCAGTCTTGTGCCAACCCGGCACGGGGTACAGAAACCACAGCTTTCATGGGCAAAGAAATGGGTGAAATTACTAATCACCTCTAACAGGTCGTGTGACTTATCAAAGATCATAAACGAGCCACCGGTAGCGATATCCTCAAAGGCGATGTGATTCGAGAAGTGATCTTCTCCGATCAGACGGCCAGCCGGGCCACCGACCTGCACGGCCTGTACATTTTCTGCGCCTGCATCATCGAGAATCTGCTGAACGGTAGTGCCGAATGGATATTCGTAGATGCCGGGGCGCGCGCAGTCACCTGAAACCGAGAGCAGTTTACTGCCCTTGGATTGCCAGGTGCCACTGGTTTCAAACCACTGGTGCCCATGCAGTGCGATTCTGGCAGCTGCAACCAAGGTCTCTACGTTATTGACGACGGTCGGTTTACCCCACAGGCCGCTTGTGACCGGGAATGGTGGCCGAATGCGTGGAATGCCCGGTTTCTCTTCAATTGATTCGATCAGCGCAGACTCTTCACCGCAGATATAGGCACCTGCACCCACCACAATGGAGATGTCGAAATCAAAACCGGAGCCAAGAATATTGCTGCCCAACAGGCCAGCTTCATGCCTGCTCTGCAGTGTGGCCTGCAGCGCATCCAGCATATAACGGTATTCGCCGCGCAGATAGAGATAACCCTGTGTTGCTCCGATGACCTGTCCACAGATGGTCATGCCTTCAAAAAGGGTGTCGGCATGGCTGTTGAGCAGGATGCGATCTTTAAATGTGCCCGGTTCGCCCTCATCGGCATTGCAGACAACATAACGGAGATCACTATCTGCATCACGGCAGAGTTTCCATTTCAGGCCGGTGGAGAAGCCTGCTCCGCCACGTCCTTTCAGACCTGAAGCGGTGATTTCATTGAGGATCTCATCACTGCTGCGCCCGGCTATAGCTTTCAGGGCCGCGCCGGCTTCAAGCGATTCGGTTAACAGTAGCCCCTCTTTGCGGATGTTGTTGCCGATCTGGAACCAGCTGGTTGGCCATGCTGAAACAGGAGTCTCTGATTCGATCAGGCTGGCCATCTCTTCAATAATCTGTTCAGAGAGCGATGTAATGGTAAGACCATTGACCAGTGCGGAAGCGCCATGATCACACATGCCGATGCAGGAGGTTTGGCCGATGGAGATCAGGCCATCACTACGTGTCTGGTCAACGCTAACCTCAAGTCTGTCGCATAGCTGTTGCATCAGTTTCTGATCACCACAGCTGGTGCAGTTACTGAATAGAATATCAAAGCGCCCGCGCGGTGCACGGTGAAAGAAGGCGTAGAATTCGGTGACAGCCTCCACTTGAGCACGTGGCAGTTTCAGGCGGGACGCAATCTCACAGATGGCCTGATCAGAGATATAGAGGAACTGTTGCTGATGCTCGTGCAGGACGTGCAGCAGATGTTCGGGGGGGTATGGGGTCATATAAGTCATCGCATTGGATATGAAGTAACAGGTACGGAGTGAAGGCATTCTACGACCTTTCAATGCAGCTGGGAAGCAGAAGCTGACCTGCCGTATCACTTTGAGTCAGATGGTGGTGACCAACTGAAATGCGTGGTTTTTTCTAGCGCAGAGCCTGCCAGAGTGACTCCATTTTTTTGAGTGAAACAGGGGTCGATGTCTTTAGCTCCTGTGCAAAAAACGATACACGCAACTCTTCAAGTAACCAGCGAAATTCATCGATGGCTTCCTTGTTCTCCTGCAGCTTTAGTAACACCTCACGACGGGCAGCATATTGCACCCAGAGCTGTTCGACGGCCGCATTGTTCTGGCTGTCCTGTTTAAGATTGCGGCCAGCTTTGCCAAGGCGAATAGATGCAGCTTCAATGAAGCGGGGAAGCTGGGTAAGCCAGTGGCCAGGTGTCGCAGCGATAAAACCCGGATAGACGAGCCTCTCCATCTGGCATCTGATATCACTGGCAACGAGCTGCAGTTGTGGCGAGCGTACCGCATCAAGCGCAGTGAGCAGATCAGTGTGGCTGGTAAGTGCCGCACTGACAGCATCAGCTAGTTTGGTCGCCTCTGCCACGATGCGAGGACGCCCCCTGTCCAGCCGCTCCTGAAATTCGGATGTTGTGCGCGGCAGAGGATCGGCCATGAAGATTTCATCAAAGGCGGTCTGAATCAGTTCATCTTTGAGTGTGACCGGATCACCGATCAGGGCATAACGCAGTGCCAGCTTTTGCAGTTGCGGCGTGTTCTTTTTGAGCATCTCCACCTGTTGGTGCAGATGTAACATCAATAGTTTTCTCAAACCCTTACGCATCACCTGTGCAGCTTCGTGGCGACTCTCAAAGATCCGGATGGCAACACTCTGTCCGTTATCTTGCAGGGCTGGAAAGAGCTGTAGCTGCAGCCGCTGGCGTGTCGTGGTCAGCGACTCCGGCAGATCGCCGAAATCCCAGCGGGTAATGCCATCTCGCTCCAGCTTCTGCACCGTATCGATGGCCTGCAGGCTCTGGCGGCTATTTTCTGCATGTTTGGTTTGCAGCACTCTGAGGTCGCTGCCAATCTCGATAGTTTTGCCACTTTCACCGGTGACTTTGAATTTCATACGCAGGTGCGATGGCATGGCTTCGATATTCCACTCACCCCGATGCGGTTTAATGCCGGTCATGCGTTCAAGCTGTTGCGAAAATGATTCCAGAAGCTCTTCCTTAGCGAAGGCCATGCTCTCCATCGCGGCTTGAGCAAACTGCGGCGCAGGTACGAAGTTGCGCCGTGTTGCTTTGGGCAGGCTTTTGATCAGCAAGGTCAGCTTCTCTTCCAGCATACCCGGTACCAGCCACTCGAATCGGGTAGCATCAAGCTGGCCGAGCACCGGCAACGGCACGACCAGTGTCACACCATCGGCTTTGTGAGTCGGATCAAAGTGATAGCTATACTTGAGTTTCAGTTTCCCATCCCGGTAAAAATCGGGGAAAAGATTGCTGTTGATGGCTTTGGCATCACTGTGCAGTAGATCCTTTTTATCAAGGTAGAGAATCTTCGGGTTCTTCTGCTCTACCTGTTTACGCCACTGCTCGAACAGTTTGCCGCTATAAACGCTCTCGGGAATGATGGCATCGAAGAAGTCGAATGCTACCTGCTCCTCGGCCAGCAGATCGCGGCGTCGTGATTTAGCCTCAAGTTTCTCGAGTTCATTGATAAGACGCTGATTATGGCTGAAAAACTTGCCATGGCTGCGATACTCGAACTGCACCAGAGCATGGCGAATAAACATCTCACGGGAAATCTCAGGATCAATTGGCCCATAGTGGATAAGGCGCCTGCCGATGATGGGTAGGCCATAGAGGCTTACCTTCTCATAGGCGGCAACCTGGGCTCGCTTGCTCGACCAGTGCGGTTCGCTGTAACTCTTTTTGATCAGGTGGGGGGCAAGCTCCTCCAGCCATGCCGGATTGATGGCTGCAGCTGAGCGACCATAAAGGCGGGTGGTTTCAACAAGCTCGCCGCAGAGCACCCATTTCGGTGGTTTTTTAAACAGCGATGAGCCTGGGAAGATAGAGAAACGGAGATTGCGCGAACCCATATAGTTGCGCTTCTCCTGATCATAGAGGCCGACATGACTTAACAGTCCGGCCAGCAGGGCACGATGAATCTCATCGGGTTTGGCCGCTTCGCGGTTTGGCGTCATCTTCATCTCGCGCACGATGGCCAGCAGCTGTCCGTGGAGGTCGTGCCATTCACGCAGTCTGATATATGAGAGAAAACGATCATGACAGAGCTTGCGCAGTTTTGAACGGGAGAGGTGACGCGCCTGCTCATGATACCAGTTCCACAGTTTTAACCAGCTCAGAAGATCGGATGTCGGGTCGGCAAACAGCCTGTGCTTCTCATCGGCCTGCTGCTGTTTGTCCATGGGTCTGGTGCGCGGATCCTGCACCGAGAGGGCTGAAGCGATAATCAGCAGCTCATGCAGTGAGCGTTCGTTATCAGCCTGCAGAAGCATGCGGCCAATGCGCGGATCGACCGGTAGTCGTACAAGCTTTCTGCCAATCGGGGTCAGTTTCTTCTGGTTATCAACCGCCTGCAACTCCTCCAGTAGCAGATATCCATCAGCAATTGCCTTCTTCTCCGGCGCATCCATAAATGGATAACTGCTCAGTTCACCCAGGTTAAGATTGCTCATCTGCAAGATCACACTGGCCAGATTGGTGCGACGAATCTCCGGGTCGGTCTGGGCGGGACGATTGTTAAAACTCTCCTCGGAGTAGAGGCGGATGCAGATGCCTGCAGCAATACGGCCACAGCGACCAGAGCGCTGGTTGGCCGAGGCCTGTGAAATAGGCTCAATCGGCAGTCTCTGCACCTTGGTGCGCGCAGAGTACCGGCTGATGCGGGCAAGACCGGAATCGATCACAAAGCGGATGCCGGGCACGGTCAGTGAGGTTTCTGCCACATTGGTTGCCAGCACGATGCGGCGCCCTCTGTGGCTTTGAAAAACCTTGTCCTGTTCGGCAGGTGAGAGGCGGGAGAGCAGGGGAATCACCTCGGTGTTGGTCATGGCGTGCTGATGCAGCGCCTCAGTGGCCTCACGTATCTCTCGCTCACCCGGCAGAAAGACGAGGATATCACCCAGCGGATCTACTATTGCCGCTTCATCCACCGCATCAACAATGGCCTGTGGCAGGTCACGATCCCGGTCATCCTCGTCCCCTTCAATGGGTCGATAGTGAATATCAACAGGATAACTGCGTCCGGAAACCTCAATGATCGGTGCTTTGTGAAAGAATTCGGAGAAGCGTTCTGTATTGATCGTAGCCGAGGTGATGATTACCTTCAGATCGCGCCGTTTGGGTAATAGTTGCTGTAGAAAGCCGAGCAGGAAGTCGATATTCAGGCTGCGCTCATGCGCCTCATCGATGATGATGGTGTCATAGGCCAGAAGCAGCGGATCCCCTTGAATCTCGGCCAGCAGGATTCCGTCAGTCATCAATTTAATGTAACTGCTCTTCTTGGTTTGATCAGAGAAGCGCACCTTATAACCGACACATTCACCGACCTTGCCACCTAGCTCCTGGGCAATTCGGGTGGCCACCGAGCGGGCGGCGATACGACGTGGCTGGGTATGGCCGATCTGGCCTGCGATACCGCGTCCCAACTCCAGGCAGATTTTCGGGATCTGGGTGGTTTTTCCCGAACCGGTTTCACCGGCGATGATCACTACCTGATGCGCCCTGATGAGTTCAGCAATCTCATGACGTTTGCCTGAGACAGGCAGCTCTTCCGGATAAGTGGGTTGTGGCTGGTTGCTTTGGCGTTGTTGATAACAGTGCGTGGAGCGCTCAATCTCTTTGGTTAGTTTGGCTAGTGACAGGTCAATCGGTTTTCTCTGTTTCAGTCGGTGAGAGAGTCCATGCAGTTTTTTTGAGAGGCCGCGACGATCCACAAGCATGCAATGCTCAAGCTTGCCGAACAGCTCATTTATCGTTTGAGAATCACCAGTCATAAGAGCGGGGCAGTATATCGGATTGCTGCTTTGGCGCACCTTGATGTTGGAATTTCACATTTTGGCTGAATCTTTGCTATACTGATCTCAGTCGCCTGTCTGAAAAGTTCAATGGGCAGGCAGGCGGCTTCCTTTTATCTTTCTTATACCTTCTGCATCCGTCACTTTCCGAGATCTCTGTTGCCTCTTTTGATATGCTCACCAGAGTGTTCAGCCAAGAAGATGAAGGGGGAGACGATATGAAGGTGATCTATCTGCACGGTTTTGCCAGTTCAGGAAACAGTAGTAAAAGCCACTGGCTGCGTGAACAGTTTTCCAGCAGTGAGTTTGAGTTCATCTCTCCCGATCTGCCGAATAATCCAAGTCAGGCGATCACCTTTCTGGATAACTACCTCGGCAAGCTTGCGGATCAAAAGGTCTGCCTGATTGGCACCTCGCTGGGTGGATTCTTTGCTGCCTGTTATGGTGGCAAACACTGTTGGCCTGCTGTGCTGATTAATCCACTGGCTGATGTGCGTGATCTGATCGATTCAGCTATGGGTGAGAATGTGAATTATGCGACGGGTGAAAGCTTTGTTATGGATCGCGATGATGCCGAAGCACTCATTGGCTTGAGTGAATCGATGTGTAAACCCGAGGCGCCATCACTACTGCTTCTTGATAAGGGTGATGAGCTGCTCGATTACAGAAAAGCTATCACCCGTTACGGCAGTGAATCTCGGGTATCTCTCTTTGCAGGCGGCTCGCACCGCTTTGATCATCTGCCGGACGCTATGCCGGAAATTCTGTCACTATTAACTTAAGAACTACTGCAATTGCGAGCAGAATTGAGAATATCTGTTATAATCAAAAAATAGGATTGAATCTATTCCACAAAGGCATGCATGAATGCTGGTGAAGTGAAGGAGGCTTGAATTGAGCAGTGAACGCCGAAGTAATGGTAGACGTGCCTTGGAGTTTCCGAGTGGGTCTAAACTATCCATCTATAGCAATGGTCATCCCGTAAATATTCTAAAGGTGCAGGATATCTCGCCCTTTGGTATTGGGCTGCAACTCGACAGAAGGCTCGATAATGGCTGTCGAATTAGCTTGAGTTATCAACGTGGAACAACGGCCATTGAGGTTCATGGAACGGTGGTCTGGAGTTCGGTCACGGCAGCCGGGAGTGATAATGAGTCTGCTGCTTTTCGGGTGGGCATCTATCTTCAGGAAGATCAATCAGCGCTGAATGTGACGCTGTTCAATGCCATCACTGCCGGATAAGTAAGTTTTTCGATATTCTGATTTATGAATTTGCACATTTTTCCATTTTTTGTTCTATAATAGATACAACATTAGGTCGTTTCATGAATCAGGAGGATGATTGTGTCAGCCGAACAGCGAAAGGATGAGCGCTTTGCAGCCAGAGAACTGTCTAAGGGAGAGCTCTACCATCCCAATTCCGGTCAGTACCTGAGAGTCAAAAGCGTGCGTGATGTTTCCATCGATGGTATAGGTTTGATGGTGGATACATTTCTGGAGCAGGGCGAAAAAATTCGTCTCGGTTTTAAATATGGTAGAAGTCATATTCAGATGTATGGCCGGGTGATCTGGTGTGCTCCAGCAGCCAGTGAACTCTCTGAAGACGAGGCATCTTTATTCATGTTGGGTGTCAGACTGTAGTTAAAGCCTTCTTGGCACCCGTTTTTGTTAATCCACTGAAACAGTAGCGTATGTCGTTTGGGTTTTGCCTGAACAGCCTCTAGTCTGCCCCGAACTTATTCAGGGATGGTATTCATGACTCAGCCACAAACCGTATATCTGAAAGATTATCAAGCACCCCCATTTCTGGTTGATCATGTGGCGCTCGATTTTACGCTGCATCCCTCTGCTACTGAAGTGGTGAGCAGGGTGAAATATCGTCGTAATAATTTAGCCGCCACCTGTTTGCCATTGGATCTCGATGGTTTTGGCATGCAATTGATCACGATTCGACTGGATGGGTTGCTACTGGAGCCAGAGGTTTATCTTCTCAGTGAGCAGGGTTTGCGGTTGAGTGATCTTCCCGACATCTTTGAACTGGAGATTACCACCCGCATAAATCCCGAGGCCAACAGCGCTCTTGAAGGGCTCTACCGCTCCGGTGGCAACTACTGCACCCAGTGTGAGGCAGAGGGTTTTCGCCGTATCACCTTCTATCAGGATCGACCCGATGTAATGGCACCCTTTGATGTTCGCATTGTGGCTGATAAGCAGACAAATCCAGTGCTGCTCTCCAATGGTAATCCGACAGCTGCAGGGGAACTGGCGGGTGGTCTGCACTGGGCTGAATGGTCTGATCCATTTGCCAAACCCTGTTACCTGTTTGCTCTGGTGGCGGGAGATCTGGCCTGTGTGCAGGACTGTTATCAGACGGCTTCAGGGCGTGATGTGGCTTTACGCATCTATACAGAGGCTCACCATGTTGACCACTGTGACCACGCTATGGCATCCCTGAAACGGGCGATGACATGGGATGAGCAGCGCTTTGGTCTGGAGTACGATCTTGATCTGTTCATGATCGTTGCCGTGGATGATTTCAATATGGGGGCGATGGAGAACAAGGGGTTAAACATCTTCAATTCGCGACTGGTCTTTGCCACGCCTGAAACTGCAACTGATGATGATTATATCGCCATTGAAGCGGTGATCGGCCATGAATATTTTCATAACTGGACAGGTAACAGAGTGACCTGCCGTGATTGGTTTCAGCTCAGTCTGAAAGAGGGGCTGACGGTATTCCGTGATCAGGAGTTCACTGCCGATCACCACTCGCATGCGGTGAAACGCATCGAGGATGTGCGCCTGCTGCGCAGCCACCAGTTTGCCGAGGATGCCAGTCCGATGGCGCATCCGATTCGTCCGGCTTCCTATATGGAAATTAATAATTTCTATACGGTGACGGTCTATGAGAAGGGGGCGGAGGTGGTGCGCCTCTACCAGAGTCTGTTGGGTGTGGATGGGTTCCGGCGTGGTATGGATCTCTATTTTAAACGCCATGACGGGCAGGCTGTCAGCACCGAGGATTTCCTTGCGGCTATGGGCGATGCCAACGGCAGAGATCTTTCCCAAATGCAGACCTGGTATGATCAGGCCGGAACGCCACGGCTTTCAGTACGCATGGAATATAATGAACAGGAGCAGTGCTGCACCATGCACTGCGCTCAGTCCTCTCCTGCAACACCGGAAGCGATAGAGAAAAAACCGTTGCTTATTCCACTCACACTTGGTCTGCTGCTGCCGGATGGATCGCCGCAACCGTTACAACTGGAGGGTGAGAGCGAGCCGCAAGGGGAGAGCCGCGCGCTTTTGATAACTGAACAAAGCCAATCCTTCACCTTCATTCATGTGGCAAAGAGGCCACTGCCGTCACTGTTGCGTGGTTTTTCAGCACCGGTTGAACTCGATTACCCCTATTCGGCTGAGGATGATGCCTTTTTGATGGCCCATGACAGCGATGCCTTTAACCGCTGGGCTGCAGCGCAAAGGCTGGCGATGCAGTCACTGTTGGCCATGCTCGCCGGTCACGAACCAGAGGCGTCTGTTGCAACAGCCTTTGGCCATCTGCTTAGAGATGCAGGGCTTGATGCAGCACTGAAAGCGGAGGCGCTGATGCTGCCTTCAGAGTCCGATATTGCTGAGGCGAGTGCTCCGGCAGATCCGGGGCGTATTCATGCTGTGCGTGAGCAGTTGCTCTCTTTTATCGCATCATCTCTTCGTGAGGATTTTGAAATATATTACCACCGCTTGTCTCCTGCTTCAGGATTGGACGATCACGCTATGCAGCAGCGACAGCTAAAAAATGTCTGTCTGAGTTATCTGGTTTCACTTAAGGATAAACCTTCGATTGCAATGGCCTATGAGCAGTTTTGTCAGGCAGAGAATATGACGGATCAGTATGCCGCACTGGCGCTACTGGCCCATTGCGATTGTGATGAACGCCTGCAGGCGCTTGCCTCATTTGAGAAACAGTGGTCTGAGGATGCTAATGTCATGGACAAATGGTTTGCTCTGCAGGCATCTTCATCGTTGCCTGACAGTCTTGCAGCTGTAAAATTGCTGATGACTCATCCTAAATTTGATCTGCGCAATCCGAACAAGGTGCGGGCCGTGATTGGTAGTTTTGCCATGCGTAATCCTGTGAACTTTCATGCGCTGGATGGCAGTGGTTATAGCTTTGTGGCCGATCAGGTTTTGGCACTGGATCGACTCAATCCGCAGATTGCCTCACGTATGGTACGTGCATTGATGAACTGGAAACGTTTGGAGCCAAAGCGCAGTGAATTGATGCGCAGCCAGTTGCAGCGCATTGCTGATGCCGATGGCATCTCCGGGGATGTCTATGAGATTGTCAGTAAAAGTCTATGCTGATCTGTTCAATGGATTATCCTGTTACACTTAAAGAGGAACCTAATCCCATAGTTTAAAAAGGGTCGGGATCTCCTCCAGATCGTTTTTTTTCTCCTATAATCAATTAGAAGCATCTTTGATTATAGGGGGACAGTTATGGGCGTTGAACAACGTAAAGAAGAGCGCAGCTCTGCCCCTGAGCTGTCGAAAGGCGAGCTGTTCCATCCCGGTTCAGGCCAATACCTGCATGTGGAAAGTGTACGTGATGTCTCATTTACAGGTATTGGCTTGCGAGTATGTTCTCCTCTGGATGAAGGTGAGGAGATTCAGTTGGGCTTTAAATATTTTGGCAGGGCCGGCTTTCAAATCTATGGTCGCGTGGTCTGGTGCTCTCCTGTCTCAGAAGAGGCTGCTGGCGATCAGTCCAGCGGCGCATTTATGATGGGGATCAGTATGTAGCTTTGCTGGACTAAGCTCAGAATGCATGCAGCTTTAGCCGTGATGAACATAGACAAATCTGAAATACTCGCCCTGATTATCGGTCAGCTTCGCCTTGATCTCACCTCGCTTGAGCAGGCGGTAGCCATTGCCCGTGACACAGCGACCCATGCTGATTGCTTGGGGGCAAGTAAATATGAGACAATGGGTTTAGAGGCTTCATACCTAGCGCAGGGGCAAGGGGCCCGTCTACTGGAGATCGAGCGTTCGCTCGAATATTTTAAGCGCCTGACGCCTGTTGAGTTTTCATCCACTGTAGCTCTCTCATCACTGGTGACTCTGGATGATGATCAGGGAAATCGACAGCTGTTGTGGCTCGCTTCGGAGGCGGGTGGTCTGAAAGTTATCTATGATGATTTGACCATCACAGTGATTACACCCAGATCTCCACTAGGACAGAGATTAACAGGTAAATGCGTGGGTGATGAATTTGAGGTCGCCATCGCAGGCAACAGTCGCAGCTACGACGTTGTTGCTATCTATTAGAGTGATTCGAAGACCTGAACATCAGAGTGTGCCTGTACCATAGCAGGGGAGGGTTGAGAGGTTTTAGTCTCAGAGGTCGTTTTGCTGATATTGGTTTCAGCTGAGATTATTCCGTGCTCATCCACGAACATCGACTGATGTGCC
Source organism: Mariprofundus sp. NF (assembly GCF_013387455.1). Classification (NCBI taxonomy): domain Bacteria; kingdom Pseudomonadati; phylum Pseudomonadota; class Candidatius Mariprofundia; order Mariprofundales; family Mariprofundaceae; genus Mariprofundus; species Mariprofundus sp. NF. Next base: position 17,991 of record NZ_VWNC01000002.1, on the reverse strand, counting down.
CAAGCTGTGCTGCGATCTTGCAGGCGAACAAAAACCCATTCGCCCTGTTTTTGCATTCTGGTCACAACGTTACCCTTGTTAAGCTTTTGCAAGATTCTGCTCTTGCTGTTGGGGGATTTTCGCATAGCGGCATGCTCTACATCAATGACCATGTTATCTGTTGTTGCCATCAGTATCTGGGCAGAAGATTTTGCATAGGTGTTGGTGATGAATTCTTTTTCTCCGTTCAGCCCTTTTGCCAGATGAGATGCTGCGGCCTCCACAACCTTGAGTAGCGCCTCGCGACTCTGTTCTGGGCTGTTGATCAGCTTTGAAAAGGTTTTGTAGGATTTAGCTTCGCGAAACTCAGGCAGGATATTGATGTCGCCGAAGAGGTATTTCATCACCTGCAGTGATGTGATGTCGATACCCATGGTGAAGCGGTCACTGTATAAAACCTTTCTCGTTGATGGCTCGATCAATTCAGCCAACACAAAAATAGATGGTCTATATGGATCTAAAGGCCCCTTGGACCAGAAGCCCACATTTCTCAGTTCAACTTTGAGAATAGTATCAATAGTTTTGGTCAGCTGTTTCTGTTTGCCTCTGTAGTAATCCCAGTAAGCTCTTTTTGAGCTCTTAGTCTGTATGCCTTTTTGTGACAGAGCTTTAAGTAGTGATTTTTCAAATGTTTCATTACACATTTGATTTACCGGACCGGCAGAGTCTCTGTATTTGCTGGCACGAAAAATAAGCATGCCTGTATCAAGTAGCAGGCCGGTTGAGCCCATGGCAAGAATAACTGGATTTACCTGTTGAATCATCAGGGATTTATTAGTTTCTACTTTGGCGATCTCAATACTTACGACTCTTTTTTCCAGAACCGGCTGCAGTGGTTTTTTTGTCACGCCGCATGAGCAGAGCACAATCAGGGCCAAGCATAAAGATATCTGTTTAACTCTCATCAACTGCACCGGATCCCTGTTTTCTGGATATTTTTTCGGCGCGAACCATACGGGAGCACTCGACGATAACAAGCTAAGATATGGTTAATAGTAAGGGGGTGTTCAATGGGGCGCGTAAAGCAAGATCAGAATTTATTTGTTTTCCTGCTTCTTTTCTGTCTTGGCGGCATTGGGGTTTACCGATTTTACGTTGGTCAGCAGCCCCTGTTCATCGATCAAAACATATTGCGATTTTGTCGAGCCTCTGTGGTAAATCAGGATGTCACTTTTTCCTTTTTCAGTTAGCAAAGTATCTGTCTCATCGGGCTTACCCCATGAGCGGATGACATCTTTTCTGCTCATGCCGACAGCGAGTTTCTTGGATTGAATCAGCTTCTCAGCCTTCTCGGCAGTTAAATTGCCATGCTCTTTTGCTGCAGGTTTTTCTTCTGGTTTCTGCACGGGAGGGTAGACCCGAAGATTTCTTGTTTCGAGAATATCTGACTTGCTTTTACAGGGGGTGTTTGTCCATATGGGGGTATCAAACATGCCGAGGCCTTTGCACTTATAGAGCGCTTCTGCCTCTGCAGTATGAGCAAAAGTAAGGATCAGCGTGAATATGGCCGCGACTCTCTTCATGCTCTAACCCTCTCTAAGCGGGCATTGCTTAGCAAGTGTCGTTGGAATTCATTGTGGTAGGAGCTACATATCCCTGATTCCCTGTTGTAATCAATTGGCAAACGGGATGGGGAATTAGAAAAGGGTAGCGCCTCCTTTTGCTGTTGGTTCCTTCCGTGCCATTGGGTTGTTGATGAAGTTAGTTGATAATGGTCTCGTCTTGTTTCAGGAAGATGGATTGATGAGCCCATGCTTTTTTGCCGTTTTCCAGGCGAACATAAAGCCACTCTCCCTTTTTTTGCATTTGGGTCATAACGTGACCTTTATTCACTTTATATAGAATTTGACTTCTGATGCTGGGAGCTTTTCTGGTTCTGGCGTTATATACATTCACAATCAGATCATTTGATGTGGCAATTTGCACTTGAGCTGCGGTTTTCGCATAGGTTTTGGCGATAAACCGCCCCTCGCCATTGAGTCCCTTTGCCATATGGCGAGCTGCTGCTGACACGGTTTTTAGCAGTGCATTTCGACTTTGTTCAGGGTTTTTTACCAGTTTTGCAAAACTTTTATAGGATTTGCTATTGCGTGGAGCTGGAAGCATGTTGATCTCGCCATAGAGGGCCATCATTACCTTCGTAGAGGTCATATCAATGCCGAGTGTAAAGCTATCGCTATATAATACTTTTCGGCTGCCCGGCTCTATCAGCTCTGCCATGACTAAAATCGACGGCCTGTAAGCATCAACCATGCTCCTAGACCAGAAGCCAACGTTCTTCAGCTCAATCCTTAGAATTGCACCAATGTTCCCATTTTGCTCTTTTTGTTTTCCTTTATAATAGTCCCAGTAGCGTTTTCCCGAAGAATTTGCTGCAATTCCTTTTCGTGCCAAAGCCTTGAGTAGTGATTTCTCAAACATCTCGGTACACATTTGATTTACCGGTCCTGCAGCCTGTTTGTACTCATGAGCGCGTTGAGCGACAATCGCAGTATCAAGCAGTTGGCCTGTAGAGCCCATAGCCAGGATGACAGGGTTAACCTGTTGAATCATCAGAACGTTGCCAGTCTCAATCTTGGCGATTTCAATGTTTTGTACTCTTTTTTCAAGCACCGGTTGCAGAGGTTTTTTTGTTACGCCGCATGAACAGAGAGCGAGAATGACCAGACACAAAGATAGTCGTTTAATAGAAATGAGTTTCATTTTGGTTGTGCCCCCAGAATGAAGATTCCTTTGGCGCAAAACATATGGTGGTATTGATCTGGCATAACTGTGTTCTCCCTTCCCTTCCGAGGAAGCCCAACTGTATGAAGGTTTTGTATGCCAATATGCGATTTGCATCACATTTATGCTGTATTTGGCTTTGGGTTACTGAATAGTCATAATGGTGGTTGCTATTCACTGAATCGTAATCTCGTTCAGGAGATGAGGGTGGCGAATAGGTTGCAGTTGTTAGCGATGTTTCTGATGCTGGGTGTTCTACCCGGAATGGTGATGTGCGGGGCATTGGACAGTGTGACGCTGAATTCAGATCGAACATTTCTAGTCCATCATCCGGTAAATGGAACAGTTGAATCTCGACCGCTGTTGATTGCTCTGCATGGCGGGGCCGGTAATGGTCGCTCCATGGCTCGATTAACCGGCCTGAATGAAACAGAAGATCGGAATGACTTTATGGTTATTTATCCCAATGGCACAGGTCGTATCAATCGTTTTTCCTCGTGGAATGCGGGCCTGTGTTGTGGGTATGCTGTGAAGCAGAATATGGATGATGTCGGTTTTATCAGGGATATCATCGATTATGCTGTTACAACTTTTCACGCTGATCCAAAACGTGTTTATCTGACTGGCATTTCCAACGGTGCGATGATGGCGTTCCGGTTTGCAGCAGAAATGCCGGAGAAGATTGCCGCGATTGCAACGGTTGCGGGCACCATGGTGATTCTCTCCGGCAGCATCAAAGCGCCTGTGCCAGTCATTCATTTTCATGGCACTAAAGATACGCATGTGCCGTATCAGGGTGGAACCGGTAAACACACGGTCAGCGGTATGGATTACATGCCAGTTGAACAGGCCATTCAAGCATGGGTAAAAGCGCATGGCATTTCATCCGGATCCGAGATTACTTATATGCCAAATTTGAAACGGGATGGTACGCGAGTCACACGCTATGTTTATAAAAGTAGCGATAGAAAGACCAAAGTAGCAGTCTATAAAATCACTGGTGGCGGTCACACCTGGCCTGGCAAGCAGGTGAAGATGAAGCGTCTCGGGAAATCTACCCGCGATATCAGCGCCAATGATCTAATGTGGAACTTCTTTTTAGAAAAACAATAATCGAAAAATCTTCTTTGAAAAAAGAGGCACACCCCTTTTGGGTGTTTGCGTGGGAGTTGCATCGTGAAAGTCTGAAACTGATCGGGAATGCTGGGGTAAGGCTTGTTGCGTCTTGACCGGATGAGGGGGGATCAATACGATTCGCCGCCCTCGTGAGAGGGATACCCAGTATAGGCTCGTAGCTCAGGGGTAGAGCACCACCTTGACATGGTGGGGGTCGGCGGTTCGAAACCGCCCGAGCCTACCATTTTGATGATTAATGGTAATTCAGAGGCCGGACTTTTAAGTCTGGCCTCTTTTTCTTTTATATGCGCGCTGCTTCGCTAGGATGCAGGCCTTTCAAGCTGGAGGAACACCATCGCCATGAATATTCAACTACCTGACGGTTCATCACGTACCCTGGAAGAGGGCGCAACCGCTTATGACCTTGCTGCCGATATCGGTCCGGGTCTGGCGCGGGCAACGATTGCGGCAACCGTGAACGGTAATATGGTAGATGTTTCTCACCTGTTGAACGATGGCGATACGGTTTCCCTGATTACCGAGAAGTCTGACGAGGGGCTGGAGATTATCCGTCACTCAACCTCGCATCTGATGGCGATGGCTGTGCAGGAGGTGTTCCCCGGTGCGCAGGTGACCATTGGTCCGGTGATTGAAGATGGTTTCTACTACGACTTTGCCTATGAACGCGCTTTTACACCTGAGGATCTGAAGAAGATCGAAGAGAAGATGCGCCAGCTCTCTAATCAGAAGCTGCCGATCAGCCGCGAAGAGTGGGATCGCGATGGTGCGATTGAGCACTTCGAGCGCATAGGTGAAATCTATAAGGCTAAACTGATCGGCCGTATTCCGGCTGGTGAGACGGTCAGCATGTATAAACAGGGCGACTGGATGGATCTCTGTCGTGGCCCGCATGTGCCCAACACCAGCATCCTCAAACATTTTAAACTGATGAAGGTCTCCGGCGCATACTGGGAGGGTAACTCCGACAATGAGCAGTTGCACCGCATCTATGGCACAGCCTGGGCATCCAAGGGTGACCTGAAAGATTATCTGGTTCGTCTGGAAGAGGCGGAGAAGCGTGACCATCGTAAGATTGCCAAGGCTCTTGATCTGTTCCATCTGCAGGAGGAGGCGCCGGGTATGATCTTCTGGCACCCCAAAGGCTGGACCATCTGGCAGCAGGTGGAGAATGAGATTCGCGGTGTGATGCGCGACAACGGTTATCAGGAGATCAAAACCCCGTCAGTGGTGGATCGCAAGCTGTGGGAGAAGTCAGGGCATTGGGACAAGTTCCGTGATGATATGTTCACCACCAGTACCGATAACCGTGAATATGCGATCAAACCGATGAACTGCCCGTGCCACATTCAGGTGTTCAATCAGAATCTGCACTCCTACCGCGATCTGCCACTACGTTTGGCTGAGTTCGGTTCCTGCCACCGCAATGAGCCATCGGGCACACTGCATGGCCTGATGCGTCTGCGTAACTTTGTTCAGGATGATGCCCATATCTTCTGTACTGAAGCACAGATTCAGGATGAGGTGTGCAACTTTATCGATCTGACATATGAGGTGTACAAACGTTTCGGCTTTGAAGATGTGATTATCTTCCTTTCGGATCGTCCTGATAAACGTGTGGGCACCGATGAGCAGTGGGATAAAGCTGAGGCATCGCTGCATCAGGCGCTACAGTCGAAAAATATCGAGTATGGCGAGAACAAGGGTGAGGGCGCGTTCTACGGGCCGAAGATTGAGTTTTCTCTAAAGGACTGTCTGGGTCGTGTCTGGCAGTGCGGTACGATTCAGGTCGATTTCTCCATGCCGGGCAGGCTTGATGCTGAATATGTAGCTGAAGACTCATCACGTCAGACGCCGGTGATGCTGCATCGCGCCATTCTCGGTTCGATGGAGCGATTCATCGGAATTCTGATCGAACACCATGAAGGTAAATTTCCGTTCTGGCTGGCACCGGTGCAGGCCGTGGTCTGTAATATCACCGATTCACAGGCAGAATATGTGGCTGAAGTGACACAAAATATGGTCAAAGCGGGATTTCGTGTAGATATGGACTTGCGTAACGAAAAGGTCGGCTATAAAGTGCGCGCCCACACTTTGGAGCGGGTACCCTTCATTCTAGTTGCCGGAGATCGGGAACGTGATGAAAAAACCGTGAGTGTACGTGATCGCAGCGGTCAGAATCTGGGAACGTTTAGTCTGGATGACTGGATTTCCGAGATGCAGAAGATGCAGCTTAATCACGACTAGAGTGTAGAAACAGTTTTGACGTTAGGAGCTTTGTATTAAAAAGGATTTACCAATCAACATGGACATCGACGCCCGCGAGGTTCGAGTCGTTGACGATACAACAGGTGAGCAGCTGGGCGTACTTTCTCTTGCAGAGGCAGTAGGCAGAGCAGAAGTGAAAGGGCTGGACCTTGTGCTGATGGCAGCCAAGAGCAATCCGCCAGTTTGCAAGATCATGGATTATGGTAAATACAAATACGAGCAGAGCAAGAAAGCCAATCTTGCCAAGAAACGTCAGCATGTAATGCAGATTAAAGAGGTGAAGGTTGGCGCCAACACCGACGCGCATGACATGGAAGTGAAAATGAAGAATGCGACGAAGTTTTTGTCGCAAGGTAACAAGGTTAAGGTGAGTTTGCGATTCAGGGGCCGTGAAATGGCACATACCGGACGCGGACTTGAGCAGATGAAGTTCGTAGCTGCTCAGCTGGAAGAGTTTGGCAAACCTGAAAAGATGCCAAACATGGAAGGGCGACAGATGATCATGATCATCGCACCGAACAAAACAAAATAAGAGTTTCTCTCCGTGGTCATATAAGCCCTGGAGGGGCTTTTTTAGTTTAAGAAAAGGAAGAATATAATGCCTAAGATGAAATCAAACAGCGGCGCAGCCAAACGTTTTACCAAAACTGGTAGCGGCAAATGGAAGCGTAACAAGGCTTTCTCAAGTCATATTCTGACTAAGAAGTCGCCAAAGCGTAAGCGCAATATGCGTGGTACAGAGCTGGTTTCAGCTGCTGATTCGAAGGCACTGGAACGTTTAGTTCCAGGCCGCGGTTAAAGAAAGTTTTAGGTTAGGAGAGATATATGCCTCGCGTTAAATCCGGTGTACAGGCGCACGCGCGCCACAAAAGTGTAATTAAGGCAGCCAAGGGCTACCGTGGTCGTCGCAAGAGCTGCTTCCGCGTTGCAACCCAGGCGGTTGATAAGGCGCGCCAGTATGCGTACCGCGACCGTAAGGTTAAGAAACGTGAGTTCCGCAGCCTGTGGATCGTGCGTATCAATGCCGCGGCCAAACAGAATGGTCTGAACTATTCAGGTTTCATGCACGGCCTTTCTAAGGCTGGCATTGAGCTGGATCGTAAGGTTCTGGCTGACATCGCAGTTCGCGATGCTGATGGTTTTGCGAAGCTGGCAGAAACAGCTCGCGCGCAGATCCAGTAAAAATTATTTTCCGGATACGTCCGGAATGTGAATGATGGAATGGCAGAGCTGTAGAGGCTCTGCCATTTTTTTTGATGGTTTTTTTGATATGGTCTCGAAGTATGGGACTCATGTTTGATGAATAAGGGGAATTGAATGAGCGAAATCGATTCGTTGAAAGCTCAGCTGGAGTCATTGCAATCTGAGGCGCTGGAGTCGTTTGCCCTGGCTGCAAGTTTGAGCGAGTTGCAGCAGCTGCGTGTAAATTATCTCGGTAAAAAGGGTGCGTTGACTGAAGTGCTTAAGGGTGTTGGCAAGTTGCCACCTCAAGAGCGTCCAGTGATCGGTCAGCATGTGAATGCCACCAAAACAGCACTGGCGGCGGCACTGGATGGGTGTGAAGCTAGCCTTGCAGTTAAAGCCAAAGCTGAGCGTATTGAAGCTGAACGCATTGATGTGACACTGCCCGGCCGTAGTTCAACCTCCGGCGCGCTGCATCCGGTTCAGCAGGGGCTGGATGAGATGACCGCAATCTTCTCACAGATGGGTTTTGCTGTTGCTGAAGGGCCTGAAATTGAGAATGAGTTCCACAACTTCGATGCGTTGAATATTCCACCGGAACATCCGGCTCGTGCTATGCATGACACCTTTTTCGTAAAGGAGTTTGCCGAGGGTGAACAATCAGAGCCGATGCTGCTGCGTACGCATACATCACCGGTGCAGATCCGTGCTATGAAACGTTTTCTTGAAGAGGGGCATGAGCCACCATTGGCTGTAGTGGCTCCGGGTCGTGTTTACCGCTGCGATTATGATGTGACCCACTCTCCTATGTTTCATCAGGTTGAGGTGTTTAAGGTGGATCGTGATGTCTCCATGGCACATCTCAAAGGCGTATTGAAACATTTCCTCTCCACCTATTTCGAGAAAGAGGTCTCCATTCGTCTGCGTCCGCACTACTTCCCGTTCACCGAGCCATCAGCAGAAGTGGATATCGGTTGTGTGTTCTGCGCCGGCAAAGGTTGCCGCATATGTAAAGGCAGCGGCTGGATTGAGGTGCTGGGTAGCGGCATGATCCATCCCAATGTGTTGCGTTCGGTCGGTATCGATGCCGAAGCGTTCTCCGGTTTTGCTTTCGGGCTGGGCGTAGAGCGACTGGTGATGTTGAAGAAAGGCATCCCTGATCTGAGGCTGTTCTTTGAAAACGATGTGCGTTTCTTGCGGAGGATGGGCTCATGAAAATTCCTTTTTCCTGGTTAAAAGAGCAGGTGGCTCTGAGCAAGACTCCGGCAGAGATTGCCGATGATCTGGTACGTCTGGGTCATGAGGTTGAGGGTGTTGAAGAGCCGCGAGCTGCAGTGCAGGGCGTGCGTGTTGGTCAGATAACATCCAAGCAGCCACATCCGGATGCCGACAAACTGAGCCTTTTGAAAGTGGATATTGGCGAGGCAGAGATGGTGGATATCGTCTGTGGTGCCTCCAATATGGGTGAAGGGGATAAGATCCCGGTTGCCACACTCGGCACAACCCTGCCTAACGGACTGACCATCAAAAAAGGTAAAATCCGCGGTGAAACCAGTTGTGGTATGTGCTGCTCTGAAACCGAACTCGGTCTGGCGGACGAATCTGCAGGTCTCTTGATTCTACCTGCTGATGCACCAGTAGGGGCTGAAGTGGGGGAGTATCTGGGGCTTGAAGAGGCTGTGTTTGACCTCTCGATCACCCCTAATCGTGGCGACTGCATGAATGTTCGCGGTATCGCCCGTGATCTGGCTGCCGATGCAGGGCTTCCTCTGGCGGATGTGATCAGCCATGTTGCTGAAGTGGAAACTGCAATTCCTGCTGCAAAAGTAACTGTTACTGCAGAGGGTGATTGCCCTGTATATATGGCTCGCCGTATTGAAGGTGTGAAGCTGGCCGATTCTCCGGCCTGGATGCAGAGCGGCTTGATTCTGGCTGGTATGCGTCCGGTTAATGGCATTGTCGATGTACTTAATTATGTGATGCTCGATTTCGGGCAGCCGATGCACGCCTTTGATGCCGACAGGCTCAATGGTGATATCTGTATCCGTTCGGCTGAGGCTGGTGAGGATTTCGCCGCACTGGATGGGCGTGAACTCAAACTGCACGCCGGTGATCTGGTGGTGTGTGATGAAACTGATGTGATTGCTCTGGCTGGTATTATGGGCTCTGAACCGTCCGGTGTAACGGAATCCACAACCAATATTGTGCTGGAATCAGCGTTTTTCCGTCCTGCACGGGTGAGTGAAACACGTCGTACCTATGCGATGGTTAGTGAGGCGTCGATGCGTTTTGAGCGTGGTGTGGATCCTCTGATGGTTGAGACTGCTATGCAGAAGGCTACCGCGCTGATTACCGAGCTCTTCGGTGGTGCCGTTGGTGAGATGACTGTTTGTGGTGATGCCGCAGCGATTAATGCCAATCGTTCAGTCAGCTGTTCGGTGGCGCGTATATCATCGCGTCTTGGTATTGATATCCCTGAATCGGTGGATGCTGTGCTGGAGCGTATGGCGTTCGGGGTTCGCAGAGACGGAGACAGGCTGGATGTAGATGTGCCACCGTTCCGTCATGATGTGACGATTCCTGAGGATATCTCTGAAGAGTATGCGCGAGTGATCGGTTTTGATGCGATTCCTGAGATCCTGCCTGCACTGGCGACCACGGCTCCTGCCAAAGTGGATCGCTCTGTTCATGATGCGGTCGCCGATGGTTTTTTACAGGTGGTGACCTACGCCTTTATCTCTGATGGTGAGCAGCGTCTGTTTGTTGAAGATGATGGACTGGATATCGCACTGCAAAATCCGATCTCCGATGCCATGAGTGTGATGCGTCGAAGCGCCTGGCCGGGCCTTCTCAATGTGGCAAAGCACAACCTGAACCGCCAGCAGTCGGGTGTGGCTCTGGCAGAGCAGGGGCGTTTGTATGCCAAAACAGAGAGCGGTCATGATGAAAATAATGTATTGGCCTGGTTGATGAGCGGTGATGTTGGTCAGGATCAGTGGCATGCGCAGACACGCAAGGCTGATTTCTTTGATCTTAAAGCTGCAGTTGAATCGTGGCTGGCAAAGCGTGGTCTGACAGGTCGCTTCATCGCTGATGATTCGATTGCCGGGCTGCAGTCTGGTCAGAGTGCGAAGATTATGGTGGGTCGTGCACAAGCTGGACGTATCGGAAAAATTGATGGTGATATTGCCGATTCGTTTGATATTGATACGCCGGTCTTTGTGGCTGATATCAATCTGGATCTGTTGCCTGAAGGTAAAAAAGCGAAATTCCAGCCACTGCCGGAATTCCCCGGTGTAGAGCGTGATCTGGTGTTCCTGTTTGATAAAAACTCATCATCTGATGCCATTCTCAATGCAGTACGCAGTGCTGGCGGCAAGCTGCTGACTGAGGCAGGTATCTTTGATCTCTATGCAGGCAAAGGGGTGCCGGAGGGTAAGGTGAGTCTTGGTATTCGTTTTGCACTGCAGGATCCCAAACGCACGCTGACACAGCAGGATTCCGATGCTGCTTCCAAGGCGATTATTGCGGCGATGGATAAGAAGTTCGGCGCTTCTCTCAGGGGTTGAATTTTTTGACGCAGATCAACGCAGATTTACACAGATATATTAGCGCTTTCGACATTCTCAGTGGCTTTAGTCCGGCTCATCATTATGATGGTTTGACAGTCTCTAATTATCAGTGTTCATCTGCGTTGATCTGTGTCTAAATAATAATGCTGGCAGGGGTTGATGAAGTAGGTCGTGGGCCACTGGCCGGTCCCGTGGTGACGGCGGCGGTGATACTTTCGCCTGATGATCCCTATCTGGGTCAGTACCGCGACTCCAAGCGGGTGGCCGAGAAGAAGCGTCTGCGTCTTTACCACCATATCAGAAAGCATGCTGTGGCCTATTCGGTGACCATGGCCTCCATCGATGAGATTGATCAGCTCAATATTCTACATGCCACCATGCTCTCCATGCGCCGTTCGGTGGATGGTTTAAGCGTTGTTCCCTCAAAAGTTCTGGTAGATGGTAATCGTGTGCCTGATTTGAGGGTGCCTGCCGAAGCGATTATCGGTGGCGATGATCTGGTGCAGGAGATTGCAGCAGCCTCGATTATCGCCAAGGTGGTTCGGGATCGTCTGATGCAGCAGCTGGATTATCTCTATCCGGGTTACGGCTTCTCTAAACATAAAGGGTATGGAACCAAAGTGCATATGGATGCACTCAGAGAGCTCGGGCCATCGCCGGTGCACCGCAAATCCTTCGCGCCAGTAGCCAGGTTGTTAGAGGTCAGGCGAGAGGGGTAAGGGGAGAGGTGTAAGGCAAAAGACCCCTCACACCTAACAATTCACCCTTCACGTCTTACAATATATAACGTGATAGATCTTCGTCAGCGCTGATTTCGCCGAGCTCTTCCACTACGAACGGTGCATCCACTTCGATACTGTCACCGCTGCGATCAGACGCTTCAAAACTGATGTTCTCCAGCACCCTCTCCAGCAGTGTATGCAGGCGGCGGGCCCCGATATTCTCAGTCTTCTCATTCACCTGCACGGCGATGCGGGCAATCTCAGCGATACCATCATCGGTGAAATGGATGTCGACATTCTCGGCATTGAGCAGGGCGGCATATTGGCGTGTCAGCGAGGCTTCAGGTTCAACCAGAATACGGCGGAACTCCTCTTCACCAAGCGCAGTGAGATTAACGCGGATCGGGAAGCGACCCTGCAGCTCGGGAATCAGATCGGAAGGTTTGGCCAGATGGAAGGCACCGGATGCAATAAACAGAATATGATCGGTTTTCAGGTGGCCATAACGGGTGTTGACCGTGGTGCCCTCCACCAGTGGCAGCAGATCGCGCTGTACCCCTTCGCGGGAGACCTCACCGCCTGATGCGGCACCACTGCGCTGGGTGATCTTATCCATCTCATCGAGAAAGACGATGCCATCATTCTCAGCGCGCAGGATCGCCTCCTCTTTGATGCTCTCCATATCCAGCAGACGATCAGCCTCCTGCTGCTGAATCACCTTCATGGCATCGGCGACACTCATGCGTTTACTCTTTTTCTGGCCACCCATCATGCCGCCAAGCATCTCTTTGAGATCCATCGCTTCGGTGCCCTGACCTGAGAAGAGTTGCATCATCGGTGCTTCCTGCTGCGACTCAACATCGATCTCAACCTGTCGTTTGTCCAGTTCTCCCAAACGCAGTTTATGGCGCATCTTCTCGCGCGATTCGCTACTGGCATTGTTGGGCTCGCTGCTGTGCGGGCCATGGGGAGCAACAGGGTGGGGGATAAGAATATCGAGCAGGCGATCTTCGGCCATCTTCTCCGCTTTGGTCTGCACCCGTTTCAGATGCTCTTCACGTACGATTTTGATGGCTGTGTCTACCAGGTCACGGATGATGGTTTCAACATCACGACCGACATAACCCACCTCGGTAAATTTGGTCGCTTCCACTTTAATAAAGGGGGCATTGGCCAATCTTGCCAGCCGGCGCGCAATCTCGGTTTTACCGACACCTGTGGGGCCAATCATGAGAATATTCTTTGGCGTGATCTCTTCACGCATCGGCGAGGCCACCTGCTGGCGGCGCCAGCGATTGCGCAGGGCAATGGCAACGGCACGTTTGGCATCATCCTGGCCAACAATATAGCGATCAAGCTCAGAAATAATCTCACGCGGTGTCATGGAGTAGCTCATGCTTCAGCCTCTTTGTCGATGGATTCGATAGTGATGTTGTTATTGGTGTAGATACAGATGTTGGCAGCGATATTCATCGCCTCGCGTATGGCATCACGGGCCGAGAGATCGCTGTGATTGACCAGTGCAGTAGCAGCAGCCTTGGCATAAGCGCCACCCGAACCGATAGCGGCAACACCATCATCCGGCTCCAGCACATCGCCATTGCCCGAGATCAGCAGGGTATTGTCACGGTCAGCAACAATCATCATCGCCTCCAGCTGGCGCAGGTATTTGTCGGTGCGCCACTCCTTGGCCAGTGATACAGCCGCACGCATCAGTGAGCCGCCATGTTCATCAAGCTTGGCTTCAAAGCGTTCAAAGAGATTCATTGCATCGGCAGTTGAGCCGGCAAAGCCGGTAAGAATCGCACCATCACGAATGGTGCGCACTTTGCGGCCACCATGTTTTACGACGGTATCACCAAGGGTGACCTGACCATCACCACCAATAGCAACTTCACCATTTTTCCGGATACAGCAGATCGTTGTTCCACGCATATCAATCTTGCCCATAGCGTACCTCACATGTAATAAAAACAGATAGGCAACCCTAGCGGTGATCAGAAGTGTAGTCAGCTGTGATTCAAGTGTTGACGAATGCAAATTAGATTACTATCGTCCGCCGCCTTCGAGATGAGGAATAAATCGGGATATAGCGCAGCCTGGTAGCGCATCTGCTTTGGGAGCAGAGGGTCGAGTGTTCGAATCACTCTATCCCGACCATTCCTTCCTCGATGTATAATCAAGTGATTGGACGCGATCTGGCGAGCGCCTGTAGCTCAATTGGATAGAGCAACAGCCTTCTAAGCTGTAGGCTGCAGGTTCGAGCCCTGCCAGGCGCGCCACCTGCAAACATTATGGTGGATGTAGCTCAGTTGGTAGAGCCCCGGCTTGTGATGCCGGTGGTCGCGGGTTCGAATCCCGTCGTCCACCCCATTTTGCTTGATATTGATATGGGCCGTTAGCTCAGTTGGTAGAGCAGCTGACTCTTAATCAGCGGGCCGCTGGTTCGAGCCCAGCACGGCCCACCATATCAAGGAAGCACCTGTGGCAACACAGGTGCTTTTTTTATTGCTTAGCCCTGTCTACACTGTCCCGATATGGATGCCATTGAGAAAATTTCCGAAATAGCCGAAGAGTTGCCTGCATTGCAACGCAAACAGATACTCGAACTGATCGCCAGTTGGTCTGGCGATGGTAGGCAGGCAACGCGTGAGCCCTATTCCGAGACGCTTAGTATTTCATCGGGTAGTGGCAGCTATTTAGGCCATGCTATTGATGTTAGTTCGACAGGCCTGTTTATCGAGACAACAGATGATTTTGAGATAGGTGACAAGGTTAAAATGATGTTGACCTTCATCTCGGCTCCCAATCCGTTGCGTCTATGTGGTTCAGTGGTGCGCAAGACACCGAACGGTATCGGGGTTCGGTTTGACGAACGAAGTCAGTCACAGGTGAGTGAGATGGATTCTATCATTGCCAACCACGCGCTGATTCTGCGCTCCAGATAAGCAGCGACTGGCATCGGTCATCTCCATTGAGTTATGCAGATCCCAATACCGTTAAACTGATCACTCAGATTGCTGAAGATCTTCCGCCTGAACTGCAGGAGGAGCTATTGATCCTTGTCGGGTCATGGAAAAAAGAGGTGAGGAACGCGAGGCGCTGGCATTTTGTTGAGCTGCTCGGTTTCACCTCAGAGCATGGAACGCATCAGGGCAGGGCAAAGAATATCAGCTCTACCGGCATATTTATTGAGACCACTGAGCCGTTTGAGCTGGGCGAACATCTGCATCTGCTGATCTCTTTTATGTCCGTACCTGATGCAGTGAGTCTGTATGGCCAGATATCGCGTCACACCCATGAGGGTATAGGCGTGAATTTTGACCACAATATCGCCAACTCCAATCTTCTTAATAGCGTTATAATGAGACAGGACAAGGTGATTCGGGGTAAATAAATCCCCCTGTTTTAGTGCCTGTCTTTTCTTTGTCTCAAATCAGTGAAAATAGTTAAGCCATCATTTTCGACCTTAGCTTGCCCGGTATAGTGGTTGCGGAACTTTTCATCCAAAGGCCTGAGAAACGGATTGGTGGCCATCTCCATGGCGATGGTTGATGGGATGGTCGGTTTTTTATCCATGCGGGTTTGAGTGTCGCGATGGATGCGCTGATCCAACGCGTCATTGTCAGGATCAACCGTGCGGGCAAAACGCAGATTTGGCAGTGTGTACTCATGGGCGCAGTAGACTTTTGTTTTACCATCAAGCTTGGCCAGTTTGTTCAGGCTATCCCACATCTGCGATGGAGTGCCTTCAAAGAGTCTGCCGCAACCCGCCCCGAACAGAACATCACCGCAGAACAGAGCATCATCAATCAGATAAGCGACGTGGCCGCTGGTATGGCCTGGTAGCTCCAATACGCTGATATTTAATCCGTCTATAGCCGGTGGCGTATGTTCTGAAACGGTTATATCGATGGCTGGAATGCGATGAGCATCATCCGCTGCTCCGATCACCTGGGCATTGAACTTCTCTTTCAGTGCTTTGTTGCCATCGGTATGGTCCCAGTGGTGATGGGTGTTGATAATATGGGTGAGTCTGACATCACGCTCGGTGCAAAAATTGGAGATACTCACCGCTTCAGCCGGATCAACAGCAATCAGGATCTCTGAATTGTGCAGATCAATCAGATAGATATAGTTATCCTTGAGCGCAGGAAGTTGATGTACGGTAAAGTTCTGGTGCCTGTATGACCACATGTGCAGTAGCTTAGCGCGATTCAGTTGAGTTTGGGAGATGCTGATTTATTGGCTCCTGCCAAAAATCAGCTCACAAAAGAAAAAGCGTCGTTTTTCTTTTGTTCACAAATCAACCATTTGCCTGGTTGATTTGGCAGCCCATCCATAGGCTGCACGGACGTACTGAATGAATCAGCATGTCCTATAGGGAGATTCCATGTCGAGTGGTTCAACAAAAGCAGTGGTAACAGCGATAGCCGGCAACAGTATGGTAACTGTTGCCAAGTTTATCGGTTTTGCCTTTTCCGGCTCCAGTGCACTACTGGCCGAAGCGGTGCATTCACTGGCTGATACAGCCAATCAGTGCATGCTCTATCTCGGACTTCGCCGATCCCAGCGTGAAGCAGACACTAATCACCATTTCGGTTACGGGCAGGAGCGCTATTTCTGGAATCTGGTCTCTGCAGTTACCATCTTCTTTCTCGGTTGCGTTTACACCGTCATGCATGCGGTTGAGCAGCTGCGTGATGAGCACACCCCGGAGCTCTCCTGGATTCCCTTTCTGATTATCGGTTTCGCCTTTGTGGTTGAGGGCTACTCCTTTTTTGTCGCACTTGTTGAGTTCCGGCGTCAGGCAGCAGAGGCTGGAAAATCGTTTCGTACCTATTTTGTTGAGACGCGTGATCCGACTACGCTGGCGGTACTGATTGAAGATGCAGTGGCTGTATTTGGACTGGCAGTGGCTGCTATCGGCATGGGGCTGGCGGCATATACCGGTTCCGCCATCTTTGATGGCATCGCAGCGATCTGCATCGGCCTGTTGATGGGTGGTCTGGCCTGGTTTCTGGCTGCTACCAATCGTAAATTCCTGCTTAATCGCTCCGATGATGAGGTCAACGATGTCGCCACCAAACTCTGGCAGGCAGATGACAAGGTGCAGGATATTCAGCGGGTTAACAGTATTGTGCTCTCTCCGGATGATACCTTGTTGATGGCCGAGATCGAACTGCGTGAAGAGGCGATCTTCTCCAGCATGAGCGAAGATGAGATTAAGCAGGCCATTCGCTTTATGCGCAAGCTTGACGAGATCCGCCGGTCACTGGAGGAGGATGTCAGCCGCATCGCCCCTGAGACTCGCCATATCTTTATTGAGTTCACAATCCCTAAAAAGCAAGCCGAGCAAGCCGATTAAAAGCAACGGGCGTTGTTTTTAATCGGCGCGATAGTGAGAAACAATGCAAGCAACGGGTGCTGCTTCAATCGGCGCGATAGTGTGAACGAGAGTGAAGCCAATTATCCCAGAAAATGAGTAGGGTGGTGCTGTGTCGTCAAATTGACTAACATTGCATCTCTAGACTTTAATCCCAACAATTCCCGGAGGAATGCAACATGAGTGTACTGGTTGGCCAGCAGGCCCCTGAATTTACCGCCGCTGCTGTAATGGCAGACGGTTCGATCAACGAAAACTTTTCCCTGTCTGATTATGAAGGAAAATATGTGGTTCTCTTCTTTTACCCACTGGACTTCACCTTTGTATGTCCATCCGAGCTGATCGCATTTGATCACCGCATTGCTGAATTTGAAGCGCGTGGCGTACAGGTCATCGGCTGCTCTGTTGATTCTCACTTCTCTCACGCTGCATGGCGTAACACCCCGGTCAACGAGGGTGGTATTGGCCCTGTGGCATATCCGCTGGTTGCTGATCTGACCAAGACTATCGCTGCTGATTTCGATGTTTTGATCGATAACGACAGCGTTGTTGATGAAGATGGTGATCTGGTTCATCTGCTGGGCGGTAACATCGCTCTGCGCGGTTCATTCCTGATCGATAAGTCCGGTGTTGTTCAGCATCAGGTTGTGAACAACCTGCCACTGGGTCGCAACGTTGATGAGATGCTGCGTATGATTGATGCACTGCAGTTCACTGAAGAGCATGGCGAAGTTTGTCCTGCCGGTTGGAACAAAGGTGATAAAGGCATGGTTCCTGATGCGGATGGTGTCGCATCTTACCTGGCTTCCGAGTCTGATAAGCTCTGATTCAGCTATGATTGTCTCGTCCTAAAATACGTTGACGTTTTTTTATTCAAGCCGGCTGCCAATGGCAGTCGGCTTTTTTATGCACCTCTTCGGGTGTTTTCATTCCCAGGCTGAGGTGCGGCCTGAGTCGATTATAT